>JAQWRC010000076.1 GCA_029243925.1 Phycisphaerales bacterium | reverse complement strand
GTGCTGGATCAGACGTTCACCGTTCGCGGTACGCCTGATACGGCGGCAGATGATCGATTCGAAATTCTTCCGTTGGTCGTTGAACTGGAGACGAGCTTTGGGCACGCGTTCGATGTGATTCGCCGTGTGGAGGCGCTTGATCGCCTGGTTCGCGTGCGTTCGGTCAGGATGGAAGGGGACATGGACGCATTGAGCGGCCAGGGCGCAATGATCAAGACATCGGTGGGACTTGATGTTGTCTACGAGCATTCTGGAGGGGGAAAATCAAATGATTGAACGAATGGGCATGGTGTTTCGACGATTGATGATTCAACTGACGGCGGATCGCCGTAAGTTCAGCGTCTTGTGCGCTCTGTTGGTGCTTGGCTTGCTCTTCTGGGCCCGCATCATCGTGATCAAGAATCTGCCGCGTACGGCTCTGGCGGAAGATGAGATCGCCGCGGTCGAGGAGCACACAGAGTCCGAGAACTCGAGTGGGTCCGAGAACAGTGCGCACACAGTGCGCACCGTGATGCTCGATTCAGTTCCAGCACGGGACCCATTCACGCTTTCAGGCATTTGGTTTCCGAAAAACGAAGAACCTGCACTGGTTTCCAGTGATGGGCCGAAGTTGAGTCGCACATCATCCGAAGATCCAGAACAGGCGATCAGTCGTCTTCGTTTGGAAGCGGTCATGCAGGGAAGTCCCCTGGCCGTTATCAGCGGCCGGACGTACCGGCCAGGCGACTGGGTCGAGGTGGATGGTTTGAAGTTCGTCCTCCTCGAGGTTCAACGTCGTTCAGTGCTCCTTGAGCATGGTGGACGGCACTTCGAACTTCGTTTGAATGGCCCCGGAACCTGACGGTTCATGGATGGGGCGGAGAATACTCATGCAGATGATGATCACAGCCTCCTCCACACACGCATTGCTCAGCCGCATGATCCTGCTGGCTCTGCTGGTCGGGCTCGTCGGTGCGACCGCGGCCGGGCAGGCCGTTGGAAACGACGCATCCGAGCATGATGTTGAAGTCACCAGCTTTGGCACCGTCGACATGGCCGTCCATGATGCGGACCTAGTCCAGGTGCTTGAAATGTTGTCCATTCAATCCCAGAAAAACATCATCGCCGGACGCGATGTGTCAGCGACCGTGACCGCAAATCTCTACGACGTTACGTTCGAGGAAGCGCTTGATGCGATTCTTCGTGTCAATGGGTACGGATATGTGGAAGAGGGAAGTTTCATCTATGTGTATCCCCTCGAGAAGATTGCCGAGATCGAAGCGGTGAATCGCAAGGTTGAAACTCGAATCTTCGAACTCTTCTATCTGAATGCGACAGATGCCAACGAAGTCGTGACTCCCTTGCTCAGTGAAGCTGGGAATGTGGTGCCGCTGGGCGAAGTGGCTGAGGGATTCAACCCGGACGAAACCAGCAATGGCAACGACTCCTATGCATACACGGCAAAGGTGGTTGTTTCGGATTATCCGGATCGCATCGAGCGGATCGCCTCCGTCTTGAAGGAACTCGACATTTCGCCTGAGCAGGTGATGGTCGAGGCGACGATTCTGCAGACCAACGTTACTGAAAACAACGCCTTTGGCGTGGACTTCTCACTGGTCAGTCATCTGAACTTCGGTGAAATAGCCGGTGGGCCGCTTGCCGCAGCTGGCGACTTGATCAGTGGCGTGATCAAGCCGGACAACGCGATTGCTGGCACCTCCGTGGTCGGTGATACAGCCAAAGCGGGCAGCGAAGGATTCAAGCTCGGCGTCGTCAAGGACGACTTCGCCATCTTTCTTCGCGCCCTCGACAAAGTGACGGATGTCACCGTGGTGGCACGCCCGAAGGTCATGTGTCTCAATCGTCAGAAAGCAGAAATTCTTGTCGGTGAGCGTCTTGGGTACCTCAACTCGACTCAGACTGAAACATCGACCACGCAGACGGTGGAGTTTCTGGATACAGGCATCCACCTGATGTTCCGGCCCTTCATTACCCAGAACAGGATGATCCGCCTCGAGCTTTACCCTCGTTTGTCTAAGGGCTTCGTGCGGGTGACTGACGGTCTCACCATCCCAAATGAAGATACTCATGAGATCTTTACGAATGTCCGGGTCAAAAGCGGTGAAACGATCGTGCTTGGCGGACTCTTCGATGAAACGACCCAGGTTGATCGTGAACAGGTGCCACTGCTTGGTGATGTGCCGATCATTGGAGCCGCCTTCAAGGGTCAGGATGACGTCATCACTCGCAAGGAAATAATCTTTCTGCTGACGCCAACGCTGATTGAAGATGAGCGGCTTTGGCAAATGGGTGAGGATGGGCTTGAAATTCTCGATGCAGTTCAACTTGGCTCAAGAAGTGGGCTGCTTCCATTCAGCCGTGATCAACTGACGGCGGACTACAACCGGGATGCAATCGAAGCCTACCGTGCCGGAGATCTCGACCGTGCACTGTACTTTGCAAACAATTCACTCCGTACTTCCTCGCTGCAACCTGAAATGGTGCGGCTTCGAGACACGCTTTCACGCAGCACGCGTGCGGCGTGGCGGCGCAGCATGCACCAGCGCCTGATCGATGGCGAGTTGACGCCAGGGCAATCTGATCGGCAAGAAGCTGAGGCAACTCAGCCTGAGCCTGTGTCGGATGCGGCTGAAACTGACTCGGCTGACCTTCCGTCACTCGGCTCAACGGACACTGGATTTGGCGAGACAGCGGCACCTATTGCTGCTGCAGGCGAATGAAACACGTGACACGGAGAATCTCAATGCGACGCATCGACATCATCACGGTACTGCTCTTGCTGACCACTTCGTTTGCCGGTTTCGGCTGTGATGGTCCGACCAAGGCGGGGCTTGAAAATCGCAAGGAGGCCTATTCACGTATTGACAAGGTCAACACGCAGATCGGGTACAGCCAGGCACGTCAGGCGTTTGAGACGGGGCAGCTTCGTGAGGCTCTGGAACTTATTTCTGCAGCCGTGGAACGTTATGACCAAGCCGCCGAGTACCACCTTTTGCATGGACGCGTGCTGATCGAACTGCATCGTCTCGATGAAGCCCGTTCGGCACTTGAGGCGGCAATCGCGGTCGATGATCAGCAGGCGGAGGCGTTTTACTTCCTCGGCATCATCTACCAGCGGTGGTCTGAAGATACGCAGGCGTATGAGCACTACATGAAGGCCTGTTCTATCGAATCCAGCAAGCCTCAGTATCTTCTCGCTTCGGCTGAAACGCTCGTGTCATTGCAGCGCTATGACGAAGCAGGCGCATTGATTCACGATCACCTGCGGTCCTTTGAACATCATCCGTCGTTCCGTCATTTGCTTGGACAGATTGCGCAACTCCGCGGAGATCTTGCTGCTGCTTCACGACTGTATGAAGAAGCCAGCATTCTGCAGCCCGACAACACGCAGCTGCTGGAGGAACTGGCCTGTGCGCAGTTTGCGGCAGAAGAATTTTCAGCGTGTCTCGATACCCTGCAGGTGCTTTCGGCCCGACAGTACGACTTCAGTGCGCAACTGCACCTCTTGAATGCTCGCTGTCTCGTGCAGACCAACCGGATGCTGGATGCCAGGCCAATCTACAAGCAGCTGTGCAAGGACTTGCCGCATGACGTCATTCTCTGGGAAGAATCAGGTTGGCTTGCATGGACGCTTGAGGACTGGCGCGGCCTTCGCCATGCCGGGACGCAGGCCAGTTCGCTGGCACCGGACTCCAGCAGTGGTTGGATGCTGATGGGCGTTGCAGATCGTGCTGACGGCAAACTGGAATCGGCAGAAGCACGCCTTGTGAAAGCAGTGTCCTGTGAGGATGCCGAATCGCTTGCATGGGTGCTTCTCTCTCGTGTTCGCATGCAGCGTGGCAATGATGCCGGGGCTGCGGAGGCATGGAGTGCGGCCGCTGCGCTGGACGCCACGTTGGCAACAGGCATGCGTGTTACGAGTGCAGTTGGAATCGATGACTAAGCCTCTGGAGGCATGAATTACGTGAAGAAGTCACTCGCAATGATCCTTGGTTGTCTGGTGTTGTCCGTTCTCGCGGTCAGCCCAGCGATCGGTGTGGGTCTTCTGTGGGTTCGGGAGACTGGTGGCGATACGGGCGGTGTTCCATGGATGGCGCTCTGGATCGTGGCAAGCTTGTGCTTGTTCCTCATGCTGCTGCCAGTCTGCATTGCTGCTCGCAAAACGCTCATGCGATTGCATGCGTACGTGAATGCCGCGGATGACCGTCTTGGTCCTGCGGCGCCAGTAGGTCCGTTCTGGTTGCGATCCGTCCTGCGAAGCTTCGTGGCCGCGATTGAGGGATTTCGAGATCGCGAACGTGAGCTTCATACGAGCCTTCGTGATCTTGAGATACGTCATCACGTTTCGGTGGCAGCGAGAAAAGAAGTCGAAGCGGTGTTGCACGTCATGAATGATGCAGTGCTTGTTACGAATACATTCGGCGAGTTGATTCTTGCAAATGCGGCAGCGGGGCGATTGTTTGGATTCGATTCGGACACATCGAACGAGCAGCCCATCAGTGAGTTCATACATGATGAAGCCGTCCTTCATGCAATTGCGTCTACGAAATCAGAGGGGAATATCGAAGACTGCAGGCGCCTTGAACACGTGATTACGGGTGTGGAACATGAAGGAGAGGGCGAGGGTCCTTCCTGCGATCTCACGCTCGCATGCGTGGGGGATCATCGTGGCGACGTATCTGCAGTCGTGACGATCATTCGTGATCGAACACGTGAGCAAGAGCTTTCAAGAATGAAGAGCGAGTTCGTTTCGAAGGCTTCGCATGAGCTTCGAACGCCTTTGTCATCTGTTCGAGCCTATGTTGAAATGCTTGTCGACGGCGAAGCCGAAGATGACGAAGCGCGTGATGATTTCTATCGAATCATTCAAAGCGAAACGGAACGATTGACACGTCTGGTGGACAACATGCTGAACATCAGCCGCATCGAGGCGGGGATCGTGCATATTGATCGTGATCTCGTTGACTTCGGCACACTGATCGAGCAGGCCATCGAGACACTGGAGCCACAGGCT
>JAQWRC010000071.1 GCA_029243925.1 Phycisphaerales bacterium | reverse complement strand
CGGTTGAACAGTGCCTGTGCTTCAACTCGGCCAGTCCATTACGAGTGCAGCACGATGAACGCGGGCAGATCACTGTTCTCAGTCCCGAGACCGTAGCTCAACCAGGCGCCCATGCTTGGTCGCCCCGGCTGCTCATGGCCTGTCTGCATGAACGTGATCGCAGGATCATGGTTGATCGCATCGGTATGCATGCTCCGAATGATGCACAGGTCGTCGACGACACCAGCGGTGTGTGGCAGCAACTCACTGACCCACGCTCCATGATCACCGTGCCGATCAAACCTGAACTTCGAGCCCACCATGGGGAATCTCGTCTGCCCGGACGTCATGGTTGTCAGCCGCTGACCCTTCTGCACTGATGCGGGGAGGTCTGCATCGAAGTACTCACGCAGTCCCGGCTTGTAGTCGAAGGTCTCCAATTGGGATGGAGCACCGGACATGAAGAGGTAGATGATCCGTTTTGCCTTTGGCGCAAAATGCGGCGCTCCGAGCAGGCCGGGGCCGATTGTTGTATTCGCCCCCGTTGCCGCAGCCGCAGCCTGCACTACTGAAGCGGGAAGCATCGACGCCAGTCCGGCCAGCCCCATCGCGCCACCAACCGTCTCGCAACATTGCGAGAAGAACTGACGCCGGGTCTGAAGCAGCTGGTATTCGACGCGGGGATCCATCACTCAGCCTTTCGAAATCGTTTCATCAAGGTTCAATATAAGATTCGCCACGATGCTCCAGGCCGCATGTGCTGCCGGGTCAAGCGTGTCATCACGCGGCGCAGCGCCGAACTCCAACAGCATCGTTGCCGCCGGGATGTCCGACGCAAATTCAGCATACTGCTCTGCATAGAGTGACAACAGCACAGCCTGCTCCTGATCGGTGGGCCGACGTGATGTTGCAAGGCGAAATGCGAACACCACGCGATCAGCATCAGTTGACCCGCCTTCAGTCATGATGCGCTGCCCCATTGCCCTTGCCGCCTCGACATACTGTTCATCATTCAGGAGCAGCAGAGCTGCCAACGGCGTATTCGTGCGTTCACGTCGTACGGTGCAGAACTCACGGCTTGGTGCATCAAGCAATGTCATGGCCGGAGGTGGGCTGGTACGCTTCCAGAAGGTGTACACGCTCCGCCTCCACAGCGAGTCATCCGTATCGGGCACGAAATTGACCGTGTTGCTTCCCGAGTACCCGACAGCCTTCCACAGACCAGTCGGTTGATATGGCTTGACTCCAGGACCGCCTTGATCATCGACCAGCAGACCTGAAACAAACAGCGCTTGATCACGTACGACTTCGGCATCAAGCCGATGACGGGGAAAGCGAGCCAAAAGGCGACTCTCGGGATCAATGGCACGCATCGTCTCGGTCGACACCGAAGACTGCTGATAGGCGGCACTGCTCACGATCAATCGATGCAGTGCTTGAAGATCCCATTCGTGCTCAATGAACCACAATGCCAGCCAATCGAGCAGTTCCGGGTGGGAAGGATAGCGACCCTGCACACCGAAATCCTCCGTGGTCTCCACAAGTCCGGTGCCGAAATACTGCTGCCAGATTCGATTGACCGTCACACGCGCCGTGAGCGGGTGCCCTGGATCCACCAGCCATCTGGCCAGCCCAAGTCTGTTTCGTGGGAGGCTGTCTTCCATGGGCGGAAGGAACGCAGGCGTTCCCGCCGCAACTTCTTCTCCAGGCTGATCGTATTGGCCGCGCATCAACATGGTCGTAGTGCGCGGAGTTTCGAGTTCCTGACTGACATATGTTGTCGGCACCATGGCCATCAAGGATGTACGTTCTGCATCGGCTGCATCAAGCTTGCCGCCTGCTTCGATCCCTGGCTCCCATTTGTTTCGCAGCCAATGATCACGCAGCGTCTTCCGCTGCTCGTCCGTTCGCTTGTCCGGCGCCGTTGACAGGATGCCGCTCATTGCAGGGGAACCACCCGCAACCGATTCGCTGACCGGGCGGTAGTAGAAGCCGCTTGCACCGCCGTAGTTGTCAATGCGCAAGATCAGTTCATTTGCTCCGGCACGCAATGCCAAATCAACCGTGTCCTGATCCGGCCCTGCCCCACGTGGCGTATTGTTCTCATGAACCCGCTCGCCGTTGAGGATCACATCCAAGCCATCGTCCGAGCCAAGCGAAATCCGCAAGACCCGATCGGTCGGTGATTGAATCGTACGACGGAGGTAATGCGCCGCCGGCGCAGCTGTATCAAAGGCGTGGGTGGTCGCGTCAATGTACTCGGGCTTGAGATCCCAACTGGGCTGGGCTTCTGCTTCCTCATGCTCGGGCTGGAATCGTGCTTCGTGCAGCGCTTCGACGGACTCGGCCGGGAACGGCCCGGCATATTCCCAATCGCCGCTCTGTGAGGGAGCGTCCTGCGGATCACTTGAAAGAGCGATCCGAAGCCGTCCGATCGAGTGATTCTTGTAGATGGACTGGAAATCCATGCGAATGCGCAGCAGCCCACCATCGGCAAATTCGACGGGCGTATTCGGCTGGAATACTGCAACGCGATCCCCCGGTTTGCCATCCTTGAGAATGGCCCAGCCATTTTTACCCGAACGGTCACCATCAATGGTTGCGGTGATGTCGTAGTTGGGCTGCGAATGGTCTGCCGTAGCGCGGATGATGTCGATTTCAGCTTCTTCCTCGGAACCAAGCAGGCCGACTTCGCTGGGAAAGGCATGGAACTCGATCTCTGTGAGCACGATGTTGCCATTGTCAGGATTGAGTCCCGGTCCACCGTATGGCAAGCCTGGATCTCGCATCGCTTCCAGGCGGATCGCATTGATCACGCGGCTGGAACATGGAATGATGATTTCATAATGGTCATCACCCGGCGGCGGCCCCGAGACCAGATACGAACCATCAATCTGGCGCTCGAACACGGACTCCGATGACGTCGTGATGCTCAATGGCTCAACCACCGCCCACCGTGCGCGTTCCGCCTCAGTTCGCTCAACGACCCAATCAGACAGAACTGACAGCGTTTCTTCACCAGGCGCATTAAGCACTGCCTGCGCTTCAGCTCGCCGGACATCGATCGCACCCAACGCGTCGGCCTGTTCTGGATTTGGCACCGCAATCACAGGCGGGTATTGCTTCGCGTTTCCGTCCATGACATCTTCAACCGTATTGTTGAAGAAGGCGAAGAGCTGGTAGAACTCACGCTGTGAAATCGGGTCGAATTTGTGGTCATGGCATGCCGCACAGCCGGTCGTCAGTCCCATCCATATGGTTGATGTCGTTTCAACGCGATCCACCCCATACTTGACGCGGTACTCAGCCTTGATGGCTCCACCCTCATTCGTGGTCGCAAGACACCGGTTGAAACCCGATGCGACGCGCTGCTGGAGCGTTGGCTCAGGCAGCAGGTCACCTGCAATCGCCTCGATCGTGAACTCATCGAATGGCTGATTGGTATTGAATGAATCAACGACATGGTCACGGTATTTCCACATGGTGCGTTCATTGTCAAGGTGGTACCCGTGCGTGTCGGCGTAGCGAGCCGCATCCAGCCAGAAGCGTGCCTGATGCTGCCCATACTCTGGTGCGGCCATCAAACGGTCGATCTGCCGCTGCCAGTTGTCTTCAGTGGGATCAGCAAGCCACTGATCGACCACATCGAGTGTTGGCGGAAGACCGGTCAGATCAAGTGACAGTCGACGCAGTCGAGTCGTATCGGGTGCAGGAGGTGCAGCTTCCAATCCTTCCGCAGTCAAACGTGCTTGAATGAACGCATCGATTGGATTGGACACGCCCTCGCGCTGCGGGGGTTCAACCTGCGCTGGCGGAACAAATGCCCAGTGCGTCTCCCATGTTGCTCCGGCATCGATCCAGCGACGCAACAGATCAATGTCTTCAGGTGACAGTGGGTCATCCATTTCAATCGGCGGCATGCGTTGGGCAGGATCCGAATGCAGTAGTCTGGCCATCAATGGTGAGGCTGCCGCATTCCCTGGAATGATGATCGCCGACTCGCCATCAAACAGACCATCCGGTTGATCCAAACGCAAGCCTGCTTGCCTGGCTGCACTGTCCATCCCATGGCACTGGAAGCAATGCTCCGAGAGCAGCGGAAGCACGTCACGCGAGAACGAGGGCTCCGTTGCTTCCATCACATCTGCACCATGCCCGGAACTGACGAACAATCCCAAGGCAATGATCAAGCTGTTCGATGTACGGGACATCCCCATTGAAACTCCATGCCAAAGTCTGGATCCATGATCCACCGGAGTCGCCATGGGATCAACCTTCAACAGCACACTTCGAGCAGATCTCTCCCTTGGCGCGGGCTTCTACACAGCAGACGTGGTCACATTCCTCACCACGATCAGCAGCTGCCTGGCAGCATGGAGGCAACGTGGCTGCGGCTGTTTCTGCTTCCGGCTCTGCCGGAGCAGGCGCAGGGGCGTCCTCTGGGGCAGGTTCCGGCGCCTCCTCAGGGGGCGGAGCCCCAAGGCCAGCTCCTGCATCCACCTTCATGCCGGGCCGACCGACGCGGAGCGTATCAATGCCGAGACGAGTCACCCTGGTATCCCAAAGGTATACATGCGTCAGGGCGGGTAGCGCCTCGATCGTATCGATGCTTGCATCACCAACCTGCGTGCCATACAGATTCAAACGCTGCAGACTCTTGAGCCCTGCAAGAGAATGAACTCCAGCATCACCGATGCTGGTTCCATTGAGTTTCAATACGCGAAGCCCGGTGCAGTTGGCGATCACCGTCATGCCCGCATCGGTCACGTCACTGCGTCCCAGATTCAGACTCCACAGATTTCCGGAGATCGGTTTCAGCAGATCCAGATCCGAATCAGTCCATGTCGGCTTGGCAATCGCCACGTTGACTTCATACCAATGAGATCCCTGATGCAGTGCAGTCACGACACCACCACGATCAATGATGGCCTGGAGACCTGCATCAAATGCCACCGCATCCGAAATCACCGGCGGGTCATCACTGGCTGCGACATCCTCGGCAGGCTGCTCCTGCTGCGGTCCGTGCGGAGCACCCGCTGCAATCCAGCTGTGAACCAGTTCCACCTCTTCCGCAGTCAGCGGTTCGCCCTTTGGAGGCATGCGGTCGTCATGGTCCTTTGGAAGCGTGATGCGCTTGTACAGCTCGCTGGCATCCGGATTGCCCGGGTCCACCATTGCCGCCACATCATTGGTCGTGGGAAAGGCCATGTGGAGCGGAATGAGCTGGAGATCTCCACGCTGTTTGGTCGGTCCATGACATTGCTCACATCGCTCGGTGAACAAGGCCACAACATCACCCTCAAGCGTTGACGCCTGCGGTGTGGCTGGCGTTGGTGCGGCCGCGGTCTGATCTGGCTCAGATGGCGCAGGTTCAACCGAAGATTGGGCCGTCAAGGGGCCTGTCAGCCAGTTGTCGCCCCACACCATGTCTCCACCGAATGAACTGGTGATCACAAGCAGAACAGCGCCGCCCCACAGACCGAATCGATAGGACTGAAATGACCATCGCGCCTGAGATGCACGTTCGATGAGCCAACAAGCCGTGACGCACAAGAGCACGCCTCCGGCCGCGACGCCGAACCAACGGTGCAACTCCAAGACATCACCGCCTCCACTTTCTTCACCCAGCGCCCACCCACACCAGATTGAGATGCAGGCGAAGATCGTGCCGACCCAGACGCATAATGAAGCCGTGGGCGCAGGTCGTTCAGGCCTGCGCACTAGGAGGACAAGTTCAAGTACCGCCGCAACAAGAATCAGGGCAATCGGAAAATGCACCAGCATGGGGTGCAGCCGTCCCAACAAGATCCAGTATGCACCCTCGCTGGTTGTAGCCAGGTGCAGTGTCGCAGGCAGCATGTCGATCGATTCAAGAATCATTCAGAACTCCTCGGCGCACCACTGCTCAGGGGCGAGCCCGTGCGATTCCACTTACGCGAAGCGACAACTCCTCTTCGCCTGGCACATCCGTATAGATCTTCACAACTCCCCCGATACGCTGTTCCGATTCAGTCGGGGTTCCCACCAGTACGATGCTGTATCCGCCACCATTTTCCGCGGCGATGGGCACCGCCTTGACCGTCATGCCCTCGACAGTACTCCCAGACAGGACCGTTGAAAGCACTTGGAATGGCTTGCCATCTGGCCGGTCGAGCTTGACCACTTTGGTAAATGATTCACCAGGCAGCACTGTGCTGACTCGAAACATCGTGGCATTGCTACGCAACGTGCCAACGATCTTCGCCGACACCGTGACTCTGGCCGCATGCGTCACCAGTTCTGTATCCGGCGAAGGACGCCCGGTCACGACGATGTTCGCCGTCGCATAATGTTGCCCCCACGGGGCATCGGGCAGCAACTGGATCCTGACCAGACGCGATGAACCGATATCACCTTCCGCACTCGGAACGATCGTTGCCTTGAACCACCGTGCCGCCAAACCACTCATCGACACACGCTCAATAACAGCCTCGGGGTCTCGCGGCTTCAACTGCACATCCGTCGAACTGGGGGTCCCCTTTGCCACGTTGTTGAACCGCGCGATTCGCGGCTCGGTCGGAAGAAACTGCGTGACATCTGCCTCGATGGTGAGGATGACCATGGGCTGCTTCGGATCGTTTGTGTAGATGGTGATGTTCTTCGACTGCGTCCCGCCGCCCTTGGGCTTGAACTGAACTTCAATCTCGGAACGTTCGCCCGCCACGAATCTCTTTTTGGGCAGCGCCGGAGTCGTGCACCCACAACTGGCCTTCACATCGATGATCTCCAGGACATCTTCACCCACGTTGCCAAACGCAAACGTCGTCCTGTATGTCTGCGTATCGGAAACAGGGCCAAAATCATGGGTGGTGGTTTCGAAATCAATCGAGGCGTTCGACACGGCCTCCTGCCCCACTGCATTGGCACTGCCAGCGAGCAGGACCATCACCGCAACTCGTGCAGCCAGCGGAAGATGAAGCATGTTCAAAGTAATCTTGAATCGCATGTCACCAGCATAACAGGCCCACTGTACGCGAGCCCATGAAAGACTCCATGGATACTTGAATCAATACTGAAATGAACGCATCACACATTTTTCACTTGCCCCACGCATTCCAAGGCGTACGTTCAACTCGGCCAGATCAGGCCGTGGGGCGGCGGACAAACATGGTGCATCAGGCACCAGTCGTTCGCGATGTCCCGCAACCAACTACCTTGGACATCGAACATGAAGCATCGCGTAGCAACGTGCACGCGATACGGGTGACTGGTGCAGCACAACGATGTGTGCGTATCGAGCCTTCCGGGGATCCAAGGCAGGCTGCGAACACTACCGGCCGGGCAAGCCCCGGCCGGTAGTTCACGCGCACACGACCATTGCATGCGCGCTGTCTGCAGCACATGCATTGTGAAATGAAAGAATCCAAGAACATCCAAGGATGTGTTTGTACGCCTTCCATCGTGATGTAGGTTTCAAGTGACGTTGATCGCGTGATTATGAACCCCTCCACAAGGAGCACGGCGTGACCTGCTATTCCCCTCGCACTTTCGGACTGGCTCTCGGACTGATTCTGTCCATCCCAGCTTGCATTTCTCTTTCCCAAGCCGCGCCGACCGGCGCCCTGGGTGCAGCCAGTCAGGCTGAACTCGACCTGCATACACTTGACTGGCCTGTAGGTGAACTCCAGCAGCACCGAGTGAGCAGTGGCCCACTTCACAATGCGACCGGCTCGTCCCGCGTCGTCTTCGATCACGACGTGGTAGTTCCCGGAGCAGCCTGGATCCGAATCTACTTTGACGACGTGGCGCTCGAAGGAGCAAGCAGCGTCCGAATGACGTCGCTTGAAGACGGCGAGGTGCAGGAACTCGACGCGGCAGGATTGCTCATGTGGCGAAACAGCAGCGCGTACTTCAATGGCGATGCTGTTCAAATTCAACTCATCGCCGCCCCCGCAACCTTTGACAATGAAATGACGATCGGCGCTTTGGCCGTCGAAATGGTTGCGGCTGGCCACTCTCGCGGTGGCTGTGGCATCTGTGGCAATGATGACCGGGTCCCCTCAAGTGTCGACTGGGCCGCCAGAATGATGCCCGTTGGATGTACCGGCACGATCTACAACACGGCAAACTGCTTCGTCACCGCGGGACATTGCCTCAACGGCGCAGACACACTGCAATTCAATGTTCCCGCTTCCAGCTCCAATTGTTCGACCAACAATCCACCGATTGCCGATCAGTTTCCGGTCATCGACCTTGATGGATTCGACGGAGGGGTCGGCGCAGATTACGGCGCGATGAAGGCGGGCACCAATAACCTCGGGCAAACCCCATACGAACGGTACGGCGTCTACATGCCACTGGCCAGTTCGGTGCCGAGTTCCGGCACGGCAAGCGTCAATGGATTCGGCGTCGACGAGGAATGCGCACGATCACAGACTCAGCAGTTTCATGATGGCCCCATCAGTGGAACTGATTCGACATCGATCTTCTATGACATCGACATCACGTTCGGCAACTCCGGATCGTCGATCATTCGCAATGGTGAAATCATCGGCGTCGTGACCCATTGCAGTGGAAGCTGCTTGAACTATGGCACCCGCATCGATCTGCCCGCATTTGAGAATGTTCGATCTCAGATCTGCTCCATTCCGGCGGGCGCCTGTTGCGTCGGCACTTCATGTGTCGTCCTTGAACAGGACAACTGCGAAGATGGCGGCGGCACGTTTATCGGCGAAGATACGAACTGCAGCGGTGATCCGTGCACTCCCACCGGCGCATGCTGCACCGGCACGAGCTGCTCCGTTGGCACCGAATCCGATTGCAATGGCACCTACCTTGGTGACGGCACGGACTGCAGCAATGACCCCTGTGCAGCACCAACAGGAGCCTGCTGCGTCAGCGGCAACTGCACGATTCAGTCAGAAGCCGATTGTGGAGGAACGTACTTCGGCGACGGCAGCAACTGCGCAGGCGATCCCTGTGGCGGCGGCAGCGGCGACGACGCCTTCGCTGGCCTTTCATACAGCATCGTCGGGTCCAATCTCGTCGACGACGCCCAGCCAACGTGGACGGTCGATGTCTTCGTGCACCTGGCTGCAGACTGTCGTCTTGATGCAGTCGCTGGCGATGCCAATCAGGACAAGATGGTGTCGACCACTGGCAGCTTCTACCAGAACACTTTTGGCGGAGCGACCAGTCAGGCGATCAACCCTGCCCTCTTCAGTGCATTCCCCGATCTCCGTTACGACAGCTTCGTCACCATCGGTCGTACCGATCAGACGGACAACGCCATGTCGGACATCGGCATCGATTTCTCCGCCTTTGAAGCTGGCGGCGCCATCGATTCATCGGATGGTTCGTGGTATGTCACTCCTGAAGACAGCCAAGGCGACAGCGAGGCCTACAGTGACCAACTCTGTGAAGACGTAAATGGCGTACGTATTGCCAGACTGACCGTGCGTGGCGCCAATGCTTCCGTCTACTTCGAAGCTCTCTTCCAAGGCAAGGATGAGACGGGCACAACGTGGCAGGCGTCGGGCTCGCTGAGCATCATCAATGATGACTGCAACGTGCAGTGCACAGGTGACTATGACGGCAACGGCACGACCGACGTGAGCGACTTGCTGGCAGTCATCGCCAGTTGGGGCATCTACGATGTCACCGACCTGTTGACCGTCATCGCCGACTGGGGATGCGGAGCCCCTTGATGATCTGATCAGTACATTTCATACGTGATGTATCCCGGCCCGACGTCACTGCGTCGGGCCGGCTCACATCAATGCACAACGCCGCACCTCAAGCGCGGCGTCGTTCAGGAAAGCCACCCACCGGACTCGAACCGGTGACCTGAGCTTTACGAAAGCTCCGCTCTACCAACTGAGCTAGGGCGGCACATAGCTGACATCGATCCCGATCCACTCCTCTTAGTCAGAGGGGATGATGATCGTCGTCGACTCCTCCGGGGGAAGATTCATGGCACCATGCACTCGTGCCGTCGCATCGGCGACATCACCGGAAGAGTTGTCGATCAGGTATCGCAGCTCTTCAACGTGACGACGATGCGAACGATTGCCGTAGCGGCGGATCGATGCGGCGGAATGGTCGAGCAATGGAATACGATCAGGCCCGACGTCCTCAGCCAAAGCTGCATCAAGCAGAGCCTGCTGCGACCGCTCACTCTCGATGAGCGAAAGAATCTCCGCCACCAACAATCGAGTGCCTCCGGTACGTGTTCGCAATGAATCGATCAGTGGCGATTCGGCATCACCGATGGCATAGGCACCTGGTCGAGCCAAAGCGATTTCACGCAGTGCGCCAAGTGATTCCATTGCATAGATCTCGGCATCGACCTTGGTCAGACGCCCGCCCGCACCCTTCTGCATCAATGCTTCAGTCGCGGCAGCAAAGGCATCTTCTGAAATACCGGCTCGAGATACGCCGACCATTGAGTCTGCGCGGTGGGTGTTCTTGTAGGCAGGCATGTCACCAGCCTGAACAACCAACATCACCGGCGTAGCGGACGTCTTGGGATTGCGACGAAGTTCGGCCAGATCAGTACTGTCCGTTTCCATCGATGTCGTTCTGATCACAGCCAGATCGATGCCCGCAGCACGGCTGACGGGGTCAACCAGTTCATCTGCTGATGCACCCATACCGACGACGTTGAAGCCCATCGCTTCCAGCCGATTGGCTGCGGCCCGCTGGTCTTCCGGTGTATCCGCGATGACCACGGCATACTCATCACCTCCGGTGCGGACTGCAGAAGCAAGCGTCGGCACTACGCGGTATGCACCAGCAAAGGGCGACTGCGGCAATGCCTTGGCAAGAATCAGGGCCGTCTCATATTGAACGCGTCGGTCCGGGTACTGCATGGCATCCAGCAATGGCTGCCGATCGAGGTACTCATTGAACAAGTTGCCCGAGCCAGTCGTGCGACTCAGTGCAGACAGCGCATCCCGGACAAGAGGTGTGTCACGACTGTCGATCGCCATCGCCAGTACGTCCTGCCCCGCACCCGAGCCATGCACGGTCGCATAGAACTGGGGGCTGTAGGCGAGATCGCCGAAGATCGGATCAGTCCAATCACCGGACATGTTGTCGATGACATTCTCCCGCCTCAAGTTCGAAGCGATGAACTGCGAGATCGCTGCACGATCACGCGGATCGTACTGCAGGGCTGATGCTGCACATCGCATGGACATGATCGGTCCGAAGGCATCCGCCGGTACCGCGGTGGTGGTCAGACCAGCGAAATCATCCCAGCCCCAGATGTTGTGGGTCGAATCCCATGGAGATGCAAAGAGATGCTCGGCATTGTCAAAGTACTGGCGGCCAAGAATGACATGCAGCGTTCCGGGCTGATCAAGTGCTGGGTTGCCGCCAAGTTGACGATACGCCTTGCCAGCTGATTCACGCACAAATGCCGGAGCAGATTCATCAAGGGAAAGTTCAAGCAGAGCCGGACCCGCGTGGTTGTACCCGCTGGCACCAAGGATCTGACTGATGCGACGCTGATGCTCAGGCGCGACATTCGGCAAGGCGACTGTCAGTGGCGTGACTGCTTCGCGACCAATCTCGCGGAGCAACTGGGCTGAAGCCCAACGCCGTTCTTCATTCTCACCGGTGGTCATTTCCCGAACCAGTGCAGGCACGGCGTATTCACCGGCTGCCAGCAG
>JAQWRC010000067.1 GCA_029243925.1 Phycisphaerales bacterium | reverse complement strand
CGGGATGCCGGATTCATCGATGTCTTTGCGGATCCGGCAGTCGAGCGGGCCAAGACACATGAGTCAAACCGCATTCTCGATTTCATTCTCATGAACAGCGCCGCGCATCGAGAGCTCGTGTCCGGCAGCCAGGCAGTCCATGCGACGACGGCGCCTCCAGACAGTTACGACTGGAGGACGGATCCTCGGCCGGATGAATGTCCATCCGATCATCGGCCGATCTCGATCGATGTCGTGGTTGGCGATCAGCGCTGATCAGGTGCCCAGCAGGCGGCGTGCTTCTTCGGCATCCTTGTCGCCGCGCCCCGAGCAGTTGATGACGAGGTGGGCATCCGAAGGCATCTCGCCAGCAATCGAAAGTGCCGCAGCAATCGCATGCGATGATTAGAGTGCGGGAATGATCCCTTCGAGTTCACTGCAGAGTGTGAATGCGGCCAGTGCGGACTCATCGGTCACGGAGTGGTACTTGACCCGCCCGGTGGCATGCCAATGGGCGTGCTCGGGTCCGACGCCTGGATAATCAAGCCCCGCAGAACAGGAATGCACGTCGGAAGTCTGGCCATCACCATCCTGCAGCACGATGCTGCGTGAGCCGTGCAGCACCCCGGGTTCGCCATGCCCGATGGTGGCGGCATGATCTCCTGCCGTAGGCCCGCGACCACCGGCTTCGACACCATGCAAGCTCACATCTTCATCGCCAATGAATGGATGGAACATGCCTGCAGCATTGGAACCGCCGCCGACACAGGCCACTATGGCATTCGGGAGAGCGCCGATTCGATCGAGGCACTGCGCCCTGGTTTCTCTTCCGATGATGGATTGGAAGGACCGGACCATTGCGGGAAAGGGGTGAGGGCCAACTACCGAACCAATGATGTAGTGCGTGTCGGCAACGGATCCCATCCAATCGCGCATGGCGGCATTCGTGGCGTCCTTGAGTGTTCGAGAGCCATCTTCAACGACACGAACGGTTGCGCCAAGCAGTCCCATGCGGAAGACGTTGAGCGATTGTCTCCGCACATCTTCTGCTCCCATGTAGATGGTGCATTCAAGTCCAAATCGTGCGCAGGCGGTTGCGGTCGCGACGCCATGCTGTCCAGCGCCAGTTTCAGCAATGAGCCGTGTCTTGCCCATGCGTCGTGTGAGCATGGCCTGCGCGATGGTGTTGTTGATCTTGTGGGCGCCGGTATGGGCCAGGTCTTCTCGCTTGAGCCAGATGGATGCGCCACCGGCATGACGCGTCAGGTTTGCGGCGGCAGTCAGGGCAGTGGGGCGGCCGACGTAGGTTGCCAACAGATCATCAAGTTCAGCTTGGAATGCAGGATCGCCCTGGGCGTCATGCCAAGCGACTTCGAGTTCATCAAGTGCCGCAACCAGAGTTTCGGGGACATACCTGCCGCCGAACTCACCGAAGCGTCCCGAGTCGTCAGGTTCATGCTGGAGTGGAGTCATCGCCATCAGGATAGGCCAGAGTGGCTGCCAAGGAGGTGTTGGAGGTAGAAGAGTCGCTCCCGTTCCTTGACTTCAGCGCTAAATCGGCCAAATCCAACATGCTCATGTTCTGCTCCAGTGTGCTCGAAGAGAAGTTCTTCGATCAGTTCGGGAGGACCAAGGCGCTGGATGCGATCGAGAAAGTGTTTCTGGCCAAGCCAATCCACCCACTCATCTGCCTTTGAATGCACGGCAAGTATCGGAAGTGAACACCACTGATCGAGGTGATTGATGGGGTCGATGGCTGCTATGGCAGCTTCGGTAGAACCGGCGAACATCGGTCTGGCTCGTTGATGCCCCCATGAGCCTGTTGTGGATTCAAGCACGGCGCATCGCCAGGCATGCGGCCGGGTGAGCCGGGCAATGGCGATCATGCCACCGGCGGAGATGCCGCCCAGTCCGGTGTGCATGGGGTTGGCATTGAGGCTGGCGACCGCATCGCCAGCGACGGCATCGAGTTCTGCAAGCATTTGCATGATGACATCGAGCACATGGGTCGGTTTTTGGAGTTCCGCGTCGTACCGCTGCCCATGTCCGGGGAGATCTGGGGCAGCGATGGCGATCCCGGATCGCATCAGGCGGAGGTATCGGCCTGGATCGAGTTCCTTCCACGCAGTACGGCCGTGCATCCAGAGCACCATCGGAGGCCGTTCTTCCCGGGTTGATTCAACGGGATCGATGAGGAGCGTGGGCACCTTGCTGGGGCCCAACGACTCGATTCTGGCTTGGGAGCGGAGGGCTCGAGGAAGTTCATTGAATCGATCACACATGGCGGCCGGGCAACATCGGCCTATTGGCCTGCAGGCCTGCACTGGAGGTGCAGGCATTGACGGGATGCACGCGGGGCCCGATCCTGCCCACATGCCACGAATTATCGCCGGCCTTCATCGGTCCCGTACGCTCGAATCCGTTTCCACCGAAGCTACACGACCCTATACGGATCGCGTGAAGGAATCGGTATTCAATATCCTGCGCGGACATATCGAAGGAAACGGTGTGCTAGATGTGTTTGCAGGTGTCGGCACCATGGGGCTTGAGGCCGTCAGTCGTGGCGCAAGTCACGTCGTACTGATCGAGCAGGATGTCCGTGTCCATGCGACGCTCAGCCGCAACATAGAACTGCTCGATTGCGCGGAGATGGCCGAAGCAGTCCGTGGCGATGCCTTGAGTTCGACACCTGTGCTGCGGGCGCCTCGCCCGGTCCATGTGATCTTTCTTGATCCGCCGTATGCCATGATGCGTGACGATCGATTGCGAGTCAGGGTTCTTGAACAGGCAGCTGTACTTGGTGCTCTGCTGGAACCAGGCGGGTGGCTTGTCCTCCGGAGCCCATTGAATCCGCGCGACATCGACCATGCAGTGGATGGT
>JAQWRC010000063.1 GCA_029243925.1 Phycisphaerales bacterium | reverse complement strand
TGCCCTGATCCTCGGAGCAGTCGCCATTGCATTTGCCGGCATCTTTGCAAAGGATGCAGCACGACTCGGATACATGGGCGAACTGGCGGTCGGATTCTGGCGATTCGCCTTTGCCGTGCCCGTCTTGCTGCTCGTCATGCTCATCATGCCAAAACGCACCCAGTCACTTCCAGCTGCGTGCTCATTGAATCCGCTGTGGCTGCTTCTGCCGGGAGTCTTGTTCGCCTGCGATATCGGGTTCTGGCACTTTGCGCTTTCTTACACCACCGTGTCCAACTCGACTCTATTGGCAAATGTCCAAGTCTTCATCGTTGGATTTTTTGGATGGCTCCTGCTGAAGGAACGCATCAGACCTGCCTACCTCATTGGCCTGCTCGTCGCATCCGGCGGCACATGGGTCCTGCTGACCAACGGTGTACAACGTGACTATGCCCCAAATCCAGCGCTCGGTGATGGACTCTCTCTTGCCGTTGCATTCTGGTATGCGAGCTATCTCTTGCTCGTCAAGGTGTTGCGACGTGACTTTCGAACCATCGAAATCCTCCTTGCCACGTGCGCCGTCGCTGCAGCCATTCTTTTCATTGCCGCCATCATTCATGGCGAACGGTTCGTCCCGGTCTACATGAGCCGTTCACTGGGAACAACGTAAGAAGATTACCAGCGAGCATGGACCTCTCTCGTACTGCTCGCATTAATCCCCCAGTGCATTGGACAGGGGCTCATTACCTGGGGAATATCCAGATTGCCGGCCAGCTTTTCTGCGTTGGTCCTCCTACTCCAACCGGTGTGCGCAGCATTCCTCAGCTGGTACATGCTGTCAGAAATACTCAACAACTGGCAGATTGCCGCCAGCATCGCCATCATCATTGGGATCATTCTGGCCAAACTGGGGACGCAATCCTCCGAATCCGATCCAACAGATGACAGCGACTCCACGGGAACAGAGACACCAACTCCCGCTGAACAATGAGCAACCACACTCTCCAGTATCTCGAGTCTCCTCCTCGGACGCCTACCGATTCACCCCCGACCATGTTGGTGACCTTTCATGGCTTCGGCAGTCACATGGGCGATCTTCATGAACTCCGCCAGATCATTGATGGCCGATTTCATGTCTGCAGCCCACAGGCACCGATCGATCTTGCCCCCATGGGCATGCCAGGCGGATGGGCTTGGTTCAACCTTGAATTCACGCCGGGTGAAGGCATCGGGTACGACGAAGCAAGCGCACGCGAAGCCATCGATATGGCGGAGGCGTTCGTACTCGAACACCAGAAGCGACTCGGGTGTGAACATGTTGTCCTGCTTGGATTCAGCCAAGGCGCCATGCTCGCACATGCCCTACTGCTTCGTGGACGCGTACGACCCGCAGGTGTCGCCGCCTGCTCGGGACGCATGGTTGACGAAGTCTTCGGAGATCCACAACACACAGAAGGCATTGACAACATGCCCCTGTTCATGTCACATGGGCGATTCGATGATGTGATCCCGATCGAAAGCGGGCGGGCGATTGAACAGTGGTACGCTCAGACCGACGCCAACATGGAATACCACGAATATGACATGGCCCATGGCATCGACCCCGCATGCCTCGGCGATCTGGCTGCGTGGTGCCAGAACCTGCTCGATCAGACGAGTACGAGGTAGCCGAAGACAAGCAGCAGCACGATGATGGCACCAATAGCCATCATGCCCCAGCAGCCGATGCCGCCGCCCACATCACCGCCGGTCTCACTCTGTTTCATGCTGCTCATCGCGATTTCTCCTGCGTCATCCCCGGGTACATGATGATGCCGTTCCAGAGGGCCCTCGTCAAGCAACACACGCTATATACTGGCAGATCTGACACCCCCAACGACCTGCAGGAGGATCATCCGTGACACACTCAGTACCCGAACTCCCCTACGCCGCCGATTCACTTGAACCGCACATCGATGCGGCAACGATGAACATCCACCACGACAAGCACCATGCCGGCTATGTCGCCAAGTTGAATGCGGCACTCGAAGGGCACGACGATCTCGCGGCGATGCCACTCGACGACCTCGTAGGCAATCTGCAGAACGTTCCGGAAGCCATTCGTGGCGCCGTACGAAACAATGGCGGTGGCCACTGGAACCACAGCTTGTTCTGGTCCATCCTCGGCCCTGATTGCGGCGGAGCACCCGAAGGAGATCTGGCCGCTGCCATCGATTCACAGTTCGGGTCCTTCGAGGACTTCAAGGCGAAATTCGCGGATGCCGCAGCGACGCGCTTCGGATCCGGCTGGGCATGGCTGTGCGCCTGTGGAGATGGACTGTGCGTGTGCTCAACCGCCAATCAGGACAACCCGCTCATGGGCGGGTGCTCCTGCGGATGCGATGACTGCAAGCCGATCCTCGGACTTGATGTCTGGGAACACGCCTACTACCTCAACTATCAGAATCGCAGACCCGACTACATCGCCGCCTTCTGGAATGTAGTGAACTGGAGTGCTGTTGCAGAACGCTACGAAGCCGCCAAGGCCTGTGGCTGCTGCTGAAACGGATACAGAAGTTCAATCACGGGCATCGAACCATACGTTCGGTGCCCGTGTTGCATTCTTCAGGCTGCCTTGGGAAGAAAGTAGGCCAGCACCCCGTACAAGGTCAGCATGATCACGATTGAAATAGCCATCGCCGGCCAGAACGACATCCCCTTGTGGAACAGCCAGGGATAGACGACGAACATTGGCAACGTAGGCAGGACCAGCCAGAATGTCGCCATGGAATACTCGGCGATCTTGCGCTCTTCCTGGCCCTCCACGTGCATCCAGATCATGGCCAGCACGGTCACGATAGGCAGCGCACCAAGCAGAGCAGCGACGATGACATTCCGTTTCGTCAGCTCCGTGATGCCGGTGATCAGCAGGACATTGACGAGAATCTTGACGGCAACGAGCATATGACATCTCCTTCAGGGCAGATTCGAGTGTAGAGCATCGGAGACCGACTGTGGAACCACCGAAACAGATTGCACTTATCAGGGCCATTCCATCCACACTTGGCGACTGCGAACTGACGCACCAGCCAAGAGTGCATATCGACATGGACAAAGCTCGGCAGCAGCATGCAGCCTACTCGGCCCTTCTGATCCGACTCGGATGCACGATCAAGCACCTTCCAGTCCTGGATGATCACCCAGACTCGGTCTTTGTTGAAGACACCATCCTTGTACTGCCGGACATCGCGGTCGCACTGAGACCAGGCGCGTCCTCACGTCATGGCGAAGTTTCCAGTGTGGCCGCTGCCGTCAGCCCCCACCGCCCGCTCACCACCATCGCCGCACACGATACGATTGACGGAGGCGATCTGGTTGTTCTTGGACACCGTGTCTTTGTGGGGCTCAGCAGCCGATCTACTGCAGCAGGCATGAAGCAACTGCAGGATCACATTGCCCCCTACGGCTACTGTGTCACCGGAGTCCCAATTCAACACTGTCTGCATTTGAAATCAGCTGCGACCGCCATCGGCAACGAGGCCATCCTTTGCAATCCAAAGTGGGTCGACCCCTCCGTGTTCGGTGCGCGTACGATCATCGAATGCGATGCGGATGAACCTCATGCCGCCAATGTCCTGCATGTCAATGATGAACTGGTTGCCCCTGTCGCTCCAAAGACGAATCAACACCTGCGGGCAGAAGGCTTCACCGTGCATGAATTGGATCTCTCGGAACTTGCCAAGGCCGAGGGGGCATTGACATGCTGCAGCGTCATATTCACAGCGTCGTCTGGCCGCCATCCGTCCGACGAAAGATCGCCAGCTGTGCAATGAGGACCGCAACATAGAGGACGCCCGCAATCGATTCGAGCACGGCGAGTCCCCGCGTGAAGCTGTTCGTGGGGATGATGTCTCCATAGCCGACAGTTGTCAGTGAAATGAAGCTGAAGTAGATGAAGTCACTCCAGGTGAAGACATGGTCCTCACCATGGATGCCCGGCTGAGCCTGAAATGAACCTGCAGGATCAATCTTGTGGATGAACTGGTAGAGCATTGCAAACGTCAGCCCCATGAGGAGGTATGCCGT
>JAQWRC010000034.1 GCA_029243925.1 Phycisphaerales bacterium | reverse complement strand
AGTGACGACATCGTCTACGACGAATCAGTCGACTCCTGGGAGACCCACCTCGAAGATGGGCCTGGCGATGCGGATGATGGACGGGCCGTGGTCGTATCCGGCGCCGCGTTTCGCAATGGCTGGAATGGCTGGTCGTACGGTGAGACGGGGCCATTCGGTGATCTGGCCATTGCAGGACGAAACGTCTATCCCATCGATTTCGATGCATCCGGTGCCGCTCGAGATATTTCCAACAACGTGACGCAGCAGTTTCAGCCGACTCCATTCGGCGTAGGCCAGACCAATGCGGTGTCACCTGGCACGGTCATGCCGGCATTGACGACACTCACATTCGAACTTGCCGTGGACGACCCGGATGTGCAGTGCTACCTCCGGTCGGCGATCAATGATGGGCTTGTGAGCCTGCTGGTCACTTCGCTGCATCCTGCTGGCGAGCAGGGGCAGGGCGATGCGGTCTATCCCGACTGGGTCATGAAGGACAATTCACTTGTGTTCTTTGATCTGGCGGATGCCGCGGGGCTTGAAATGACAGTGGAAGTGATCGAACCCTCCGGTATCGAAGGCGATGTCAATGGCGACGGAGCCGTCGGAGTGATCGATTTGCTGGCAGTCATCTCCGACTGGGGGCGCTGCCCATGCTGTCCGACCGATCTGAACGACGACGGATTCGTCGATGTGAATGAACTCCTCAATGTGATTTCAAACTGGGGTGGATGAAACGGTTTGGAATCAGTTTATTTTTACCTCGCGCTCTGGTTGTCAGAGCCAGACGCAACAAGAAGAGAAGGAAGACAAATGTTTACGAAGAAACTGATCGTTTCAGCAGTTGCCGTCGCAGCATGTGGATTTGCTGCAACGGCATCCGCTGGATTTACAAATGAAGACTTTGCCTCCTGGCATGGTTCCGCAAACTCGACGTACTACAGCTGGGACAACTTCACGAGCGCAGGCGGCGCGCCCAACTGGTCCGATCAGGGCGGGTTCGATGCACTGGTCGTCAACACTGGCAATTCCGACCACGCCATGCTGACCGGCGCTGGCAACATGTACGGATTTGGTGGCGGCCTGAACATCCATACGTACGCCTATGGCGAGAACATCCAGGAAGTGCAGTTCAACATTTCCGCCGCAGGGACACCGTTCGACTGGGCCGGTGTCGGCATCGTCTACACCACGGCTGATGGTGGTACAGGATATCTCCCGAACTTCGGGTATAACGTCAACTATTCCGCGGAAGACGGTTTTGGTGGTTATGCCGTGAACCACAGTTACAACTTCGATCTCAGTTTCGTGCCCGGCAACATCACCGAGATCGGCATCTTCGCTGAAACCATGGATGTCGATGGTGACGGATTTGGAGATGCCCACAGCAGTCTCGATGCGATCTCGCTGGACATTCTGTCCGCGGCCATTCCAGCTCCTGGTGCGCTGGCCCTCCTCGGCATTGCTGGCCTTGCCGGCCGACGTCGACGACGGAACTGATCATATCTGGCGGCTTGCCCGCCTGATGTATTGATCTGATCAACGACGCCCGATCACCGCCCCGTGATCGAGGCGTCGTTGGCGTTTTGGGTTTGTATTGGAATCGATGGCTAGTTCGAGATCGCGAATGCACCAAGCAGCAGGCACATCATCGCCATGATGGCGAGCGCGATGAGGGTGCATGCGGTGGAAGCAGGGTGGCGGCTGGCCAGTGAGCGGCATTCCAGAAGGAATCCAGAGCGAACCGCGTCGACAGGTTGGTTGCAGCGGCAGCGATCAAGATCGCGGGCCATCGCGTCGGCGGATCC
>JAQWRC010000033.1 GCA_029243925.1 Phycisphaerales bacterium | reverse complement strand
CGTGACGACTGAAACATTCTTCGATGCGCCCGTTGCTCTCCATGGCCAGAGACCCGAGTTGTACGAGGCATTCCGTGGTTTCTACGGGGTCGACCCCATCCGCTGGTTCGGCGAGTCCGGCCATGCATGAGTTCTGGCGTGTGTCGGTTGATACCGGCGGAACCTTTACGGATGTCGTGCTGCAGTCGCCTGCGGGCATATGCGATCGTCGCAAACTCCTGAGTACTGGAGTGATCCGTTCGAGGATCCAGTCCATTCAGGGCAACCACGTCACGCTGCGTATGTCTGAGGGAACGGACGATGATTTCGCCGGATTCCAGATGCGTCGCGTCGGTGACAAGCCGGCGGATGCAGCAGTCGTGTCCTGTGATGCTCATGAGATGCTGCTCGACGATGCCTCGGCATTCCTGCCGGGTGATCTGGTGGATCTGTCAACTGGTGAGTCCGCGGCCATACTTGGCATTCGACTGGGAACAAGGACACGTATGCCTGCGCCCGTGCCTGCGACCGAACTTCGATTGGGGACGACGCGCGGAACCAATGCACTGCTGGAAGGCAGGCATGCTCAGGCAGCTTTTTTCACGACTCGCGGATTTTCGGATCTGCTGCGCATCGGGAATCAGCAGCGGCCAGACATCTTTGCGATGCCAGTCGTACTTCCGGCCCCGATCCATGCGCATTCCTTTGAAGTGGATGAACGTTGTGCCGCGGATGGAACCGTGCTCAGGCCGCTGGATGAAGCGGAGCTGCGCCGTACGGCGTCGGCTGCATTGCAATCGGGATGCTCAACAGCTGCAGTGGCGTTCCTGCACGCATGGCGCAACGATGAACATGAACGCATTGCGAAAACAATCCTGATCGACTGTGGCTTCGAGGAGGTTTCACTCTCTTCCGAGCTGTCGCCGACCATCAGGATCGTGCCGCGTGCCCAGGCTGCGGTCGTGGATGCAGCGATTGCGCCTGTGGTCGGTTCATTCCTCCATCAGGTACGAAGTGAACTTCAGAGTGAAGCCGGATCGCTCCAGTCGCCTGATGTGCTTGTCATGGGCAGCGGGGGTGGATTGACGCCATCAAGACGATTTCACGCGAAGGACGCACTGCTCAGTGGGCCGGCTGGGGGTGTCGTCGGGGCTGTTTCCGCTGCCCGCGTGTGGGGCTTCGATCGAGTACTGACCTTCGATATGGGCGGGACAAGCACCGATGTTGCTCGGTATGACCGGGGATTCACCTATACCGCACATCAGGAAGTCGGCGATGCGCATCTTGCCGCGGTGGCGTTGGATGTGCACACCGTTGCGGCCGGGGGTGGATCCATCTGCCATGTTGAAGATGGCCTCCTTGCCGTTGGCCCCCGAAGTGGTGGAGCGGATCCAGGCCCGGCCTGCTACGGACATGGTGGACCGTTGTGCTTGACCGACATCAACGTGCTCGCGGGTCGCCTAGATCCGACTCGATTCGCGCTGCCCATCGATGTGCAGGCTGCACGCGATGCGCTTGATACCTTGACTGAGGTGCTCGCTGATGATCGAGATGCCGGTGCGGTGCTGGATGGCCTGCTGGCCAGAGCGGACCGGCGCATGGCCGATGCACTCGGTCGTGTCTCATTGCGGCAGGGATGTGACCCGGGAGACTATGTGTTGGTTGCCTTCGGAGGGGCTGGCGCGCAGCATGCCTGCGCTGTTGCAGA
The DNA here is from genome assembly GCA_029243925.1 of Phycisphaerales bacterium. Classification (GTDB taxonomy): domain Bacteria; phylum Planctomycetota; class Phycisphaerae; order Phycisphaerales; family SM1A02; genus SP202. The sequence goes on along the minus strand of JAQWRC010000033.1, from coordinate 1,544 downwards.
GGCGCTGGACATGGATGAGGTGCTGCTTCCTTCAGGTGCGTCCGTACTGAGCGCAGAGGGGATCGCAGAAGCCGCGATCGAACGCATCGAAATACAACAGGTGCTTCGACCTCTGGACGAGGTGAACTCATCCCTCGAACAGATGGTCGAGGAGATCACCGCAAGGGCGGTCGACCATGTCATTGATTTCGGTGTCGATCGCACTGCCGTGCAGCAACTGCGTGTCATCGTGCACGTGCGATTGCAGGGGCAGGATGCGACGATCGATCTTGATTGGACATCATCTGTGGACCTTGTCGCTTTGTTTCGAGAGCGATTCACCGCACTCTACGGGTATGGCCCAGGCGACCGTGCAATCGAGGTCGAATCAATCCATGTATTGGCCGGCACCAGCATGCCGTGTCGAGACACGATCGAACGTCCCGTGCCGGTTGCCTACGCCGGGCCTGCAGAAACGCAGCAGATTCGGTTTGATGGCCAGTGGTCTGAAGGACAGATCATCGATCGGGATGGCCTGAGTAACGGCGATTACATCGTGGGTCCGGCACTCCTGTGCAATGCCATGACCACGGTCGTACTTCCTCCAGCATGGTCGGCGACGTGCGGATCGGATGGCAGCCTGCTGTTACAGCGCCGACGAGGTGCCGATGCGCCAAGGGCGCTGGATGCAGGCGCAATGTTGGAACGCCATGCGGATGCGTTCACCGCGATCGCATCGGATATGGGAGCCATCTTGAATCGGTGCGCCATTTCAGTGAACGTCAAGGAACGTCTCGACTATTCCTGCACGCTGCATGATCCAGCGGGGAATCTCGTGGTCAATGCGCCGCACCTGCCAGTTCATCTGGGATCGATGGGGGTGTGCGTGCGCCGGCTTGCCGATGCGTTGGAGGTTGGACCGGGTGATGTATTGCTGACGAATCACCCCGGATACGGTGGATCACACCTGCCCGACATCACGGTCGTGACCCCGGTTCATGATGGTCATGGCGTACTGCTTGGATGGACGGCCAGTCGAGCGCACCATGCTGAACTAGGTGGAAGCCGCCCCGGTTCCATGCCGCCGAGTGCCACGTCGCTGCTGGATGAAGGTGTCGTGCTGCCTCCGATGAAAATCGTCGAAGGTGGGGTGTCGTGTCTGGATGCCTTGGCGCAGCGGCTGGAGTCATCGCCTTGGCCGACCCGCAGCCTTGCCGACAACCTTGCTGATGTGCAGGCAGCCATCGCCGCCAATCATGGTGGAATGATGTCGCTGCGAGGGATTGCGTCTCGGACGAGTACTTCGGAAGTCATTGATTCGATGGATCGATTGCAGCGCCGTTCAGGCGAGTTGGCCAGAGCGGTGTTACTCGAGATGCCGGATGGGCGATTCGAGGCTCAGGAACACATGGATGACGGGACCATGCTGGTTGTCGCAATCGACATCCAGGGTGATACGGCCCGCGTGGACTTCACGGGTACCGATGATGTTCATGCCGGAAATCTCAATGCGACCGATGCGATTGTTCGCAGTGTGGTGCTGTACGTATTCCGTCTGCTTGTAG
>JAQWRC010000020.1 GCA_029243925.1 Phycisphaerales bacterium | reverse complement strand
CGCCATTGTATACGTCATTTCAGATGCATTTGTTCATGCAAGCTGTGGAGCAGGCGGGGTCATATCCGTTCATTTCATCGATTGTGTGTCCATGACGCCCGACGTTAAGGCAGGACGCCGCACCCACCAATTGCCTGATTCGGCCCGCTGCTGGGCGGTGGAGAACGTGTATTCATCCATTGACCAGCGGAGATACGCGGGGCCGCCATCCTCCCGGAAGGGAGTCGTTTCAAAGAGGTCAAGTACGGCGGCGTCATTTCGAGCCAGACAGGCCAGCAGATCAGGGAGGATCATGCGTTGTTGCATGGAGGGGAACTGTTGGAGCCGCTGTGCATACAGCCCATCAAACCACATCTGCCAGTCAAGCCGCGGCATGTCCGGGAAACAGAAGGCTGGGGCGCGGTCCAGTGGTCCGGGCTTGTACATGAAGACGTAGGGCTCCCAGATGATTCCGTCTCGACTTCCTTCCAGACGAATCTCAGGTCGTGTGACCGTCATTGACCTGAAGAGGCCGTAGCTGTTGGCAATGCGGTAGGGCTGAAATGATTCCTGCACATTGGTCAGCACCGGTTGTCGAGTCAGTTGCGTCCAGGACAGCGCAAGGGTCAGGCTCAGCAACAGCGTCACGACTGCGGTGTTCACAAGACGTCGAAGTCGGCCTTCTCGCATTTTGAGCCCATGTCGAATCTTCCACCGTGATGCGCGTGGCCAAAGCAGGAGCAGTTGAGCATCATCGAGCAGGAGGACGCAGAGTACGAGTGACAGGAGGTTGAAGAACCCGTAATTGCCAGTCGCCATGATGGCTATTTGAAGTGCCACAAGTCCGAGAAAGGCGACAAGTCTCAGCATTCTCGGGCCGAAGACCAGCAGAGGCAGGATCAATTCCACGGCGAACATGACAAGGCACGATGCCTTCTGGAACCATTGTGATGCACCATCCATGTACCACGCGGTCCATGTGGGCAGAGGTTGTGTCCAGTAGTGGTATTCGAGCGCCGTCAATTCAAGCCACGTCACATCGCCTGACTGCAGCTTGACGTACCCGGAGAAGAACATGAATCGAGCCAGAAGCCAAAGCAGCATCAGCCGTATTGCCCCAGAAGGGCGGCGGACGGTGTCCGCATTCAGCCTCCAATGCCATGGCGCCCAGAAGATCGAAAGGAACCCGACCTCAAGCAACAGCGCATCCCACTGATAGTTGAAGAAGATGTCGCCGGCGTTGACGATCGACAGGTAGGTGATCCAGCACACGGCGAGCATGGCAATCGGCAACAGGCCCATGCAGAGCAGTGCCGATGCGATCGCACCGGTGATCCAGACGAGTTGCAGCATGCCGTCGCTGGAGTTCAGTGACAGGAGGCTGGGCAGGTGGTGTGCTTCTGCAGTGAAGCGTTCCGCGACTGGGCGAATGCCTTCTGATCCCACCAGTCCTTCCAACTGCCAGCCCGCGGAAAGAAATGCAATCAGGTAGACCAGGCCAAGAAGACGCAGGAAGACGCGTCGCGTCAGCAGCGTCGTCGCAGGTGCTGCCACGTTGCCCTGCAGCATGGTGGAGACGGTGTTCATGCCGCCTCGGTGTCGTGATACCCAGCGGTAGCCGACATTGCCGAGCCACCGGAATGGCGGGACGTGCTCGTGCAGCCAGAGTGGCCAGCTGCGAATCGTCGTCAGTTGCAGCACGCGCCAGCAGGCCGCTGCCCCTCGCCGTACGGTGCCGTCGGGTTCGATGACATGCAATGCCTTGCGGAACTCATCATCACTGATGGCCGGATACTGCGTGGAGGCATTCTGGTAGGACGCGAAGGCGATGCCATCGTGTTTCACGTTCCAGTACCGACGAATCCAGCGACGGCAGAACATGCAGTCACCATCAAATATCACGGCCGGATATGCAGAAGGAAGCGGGGTCTCAGGGACGAAGGCCTGACATCCACTCTTGCACCCGCTGTCGCATTGTGAGCATGCACTGCAACTCATGGGCAAGCATTGTAGGCGAGCCCGGATGGTTCAATGAACACGGGCCCGCATTGGAGTATGCGGGCCCGTGGAACTTGACTTCAGTGAACTGGTGTCAGCAATCGCCCCAGGCTCCGATCACCAGGAGCAGATCGTTGACATCCACGGTGCCGTTGTCGTCGATGTCGAACTGCGGATCAGAAGAGTTCCAGGCCCCGATGATCGCTAGCAGGTCGTTCACGTTGACCACGCCGTCATTGTTGGCCACGTCGGCGGGGCATGGTGGGGTGCTGCTGCATTCAAGGGCGGAGATGAGAATGGCATCGACGCCGGCTTCGATGACCGAGCCTGCGTTGGCGTCTTCCGCGGTGAAACGCAGCCGCATCTCATCGCTCGGGATAATCCCTGAAAGCTCGGCGACCACGAATGAAACTTCATACCAGCCGCCGGTCGTGCCTTCGCCGGTGGGGCCGACCGTCTCCAGTGCCGTCCATGTTTCGCCATCGTTGTCTGAGATGTCGATTTGGAAGACATCGTTGCCTGGATCGGCTCCGAAGTTGTTGGAATACCAGCGTGCATAGCTAAGTACGGATCCGGGAGCAGAGCCATCGAGCATCGGCGAAACCAGCGACGTGGCACCGTCGTCGACATCGCTGTTGCAACTGCTGGCGGAGCTGTTGTCCGTGAGCCAGCATTGGCCCGAGCCGTCGTAGTCCGTTGGCGGATCTCCACGATTGCAGTTGACCGGAAGTCCGCGATCCCATTGACCGTCCAATGCGTTGCCGGAGGCCGTCCAGCCGGTGTTCGTTTCGCCGTTGTCTTCGAAGGCGACATCAATACCCACGGCAATGAAGTCATCGAAGGTGGATGCGGGAGCATTGCTGGGGATCGTTAAGGTCTGGCCACTTGTGGATGACGCGGTGAGATACCAGGACACGGTTTCGCCACAGGTCAGTGGTGGGAAAGAGCCCGCGTATTCGTTGGGTGTTCCAGTAGCTTGCAGATCGACGCTGCCCGAGTTGCTTGCCGAAGCGTAGACAAGTTGCGGGGAGTTCTGGTCGATCTCGCCTTCATTGACCGCGGCGATGCGAACCAGAACCTGGTCGCCACCATCAGGATTGATGAAATCAAACTCGCCATTGATGATCGCCATTTCAATTTCGGCTTGCTCTATCTTCCAGACGAACAGCCCGCGTTCCAGATCGGAACCGATCACGGTTCCGCTGTCGAAGTAGGGATAGATGCTCCAGAGACCGTTGAAACTTGCTCCGTCATCGCCTGGCCACGTGTCGAAGTAGGCGATCTGAACCGGAGCCACCGGGTTGCTGCCATCGAAAACGCGGAGGCCACTGCGATAGTTGGCCTCGTAGATGATGTCGCCTTTGACGTAGAGATTGTGATCGATCGCGGTCGAGCCGGAAGTGAACGTCCCCGCTTGGAAGGGGCTCGTGAGATCGGCGACGTTGATGATGCGGGTGGTGGTCAGCGTGCCGGAGTTTTGCTCGTCCAGTTCGTCGTTGAGATAGAAGTACTGACGATCCTCACTGAGCCATCCTTGATGGGAATAGTTCGGATTGGTGTGCTGAATGCAGGCCAGCTCGATGATGTTCGATTTGTTGGTGACGTCCAGAATGCAGAGTCCGCTTTCACCGAAGCCACCGTTGAAGCCGCCGCAGCAGAAGGCGATCTGCTTCCCGGCCCATTGGCCACTGTCGTAGGTCACGATCTGGGCGTCGTGCACGTAGCGCGCCGTCCATGATCCGACGTAGGTCGGAGTTGTTGGATCGGCCAGGGAGTAGATTCGGAGGCCGTTGTCACCACCACCGGTTCGGTAGAGAAATCCACTGTCGGTATCGATGGCGACATTGTGTGTCGCGGATGTTCCCTGATCGTCGACCGTATTGACGAGTTGCACGATGCCGAAATCAATGTTCCCCATGTTCATGACTTGGATGCCGCTGCCGCCTTCGCTGACGGCGTAGGCGTACTGGCCGTACGTCTTCACGTCACGCCACAAGCTGTTGGGTCCGGAGATCTGCTCTATGACTTGGGCATTGCCCGGGTCGGTGACCTCAACGAATACCGTATGGTCTGAAGTGCCGATGATGGCGTACTCGCGACCGCTGGACGAGGTGTAGCCCCAGCAGTCGTTGCCGGTGGAGCCGCCTCCGATTGAGGACAAGGGCAACCAGCTCATCAAGGTGATGTTCTCTGATTCAAACTCACCGCGAACGGATTTGGCCTGTTCATTGCTTTGGAGTTCAACGGCGCGGAACGCTGGTCCTTCCCAGCGAGGTACACGATCCTGTTCCTTTGGATCGTCGATGTGGGCTAGAGCTACAGTCAGGCCGGTTCCAAGGAGGGCGGCGGCAATACATGTGATGTTCTTCACGGTGTCATGAGTCCTGTAGATTTCTGCTTAGAGTGGTGTTCTTACTTCAGTACCCCACATCCCCACAAATCTACAACCCAGTCGGATCTGAGGCCAGCATGGTTTGCCTAAATAGAGGGATTTATGGCTCGCTTGGCTCCGCAGGGGGGCTGGGAGCGACGTGCAATGGGGCGGAATCATCAAGGAGTGGCGACGTGGGGACGCTCAGCAGAGCAGCATCCGGCAATGGACTTTCCAGAGCACGCAGAAAGGCGGCAAGATCCTCCAATTGTGACTCGTCCAAATCAAGTGGCAGCAGCACGGCTTCTTGATGATGATCCTGCACCACCATGTCCTCCAGCGTGTTGTAGTACTCCAGAACGTCTTCGATGGAAGAGAACTGTCCCTGGTGCATGTAGGGAGCTGTTCGAGTGAGATTGCGCAGCGATGGCGTCTTGAATGCGCCCCAATGCTCCGGACTTTGAATCGTTGAGCGTGTTCGCCGAGCTCGCCGACCACTTGATTCATCACTGAAGGGCCCATGGGCTGAGAATGGACTTGTCTGCACATGCGCTATGCCGCCATGGCGTCCCGAGTCACGTGGAGGTCCACCGTGGCCGGTGGGGATGCCGATGTTGTGGAACTCGAAGTCGGTGAAGAGTGGTCCGGAATGGCACTGGCGACATCCGGCATCGCCAACGAAAAGCTTCAAGCCACGCTGGGCTGAATGTGTGAGTGCGGCAAGTTTCTGCGGGTCCTCTTCCCGCAACCCTTCTGCAAAGACATCGAAGGCGCTTCCAGTGCTTTGCAGTTGTGTTTCGTATGCCGCAATGGCCTTGCCGCAGTTGGCGATCGCCTCATTGACCGCATGCTGATCCTGGCTGCTCATCGCATTCCAGGCGGGTGTTCCTGCTTTGGCCTCAAGAGGGAATCGTTCGCGATCTTCCATCTTGGGCAGTGGGCCAAAGAGGCGTTCGTACGCTTCGCGGTACGACGGGGTCTGGGTCAGTCGGAGTACGTACGCATTGTGAGAAGACCCGAACTCATCGGAACTCTCAATGGGATGCAGCGCTTGGGACCAGAGTGTGTCGGCCCGGCCGTCCCAGAAGAACCATCTTTGGTGCGAGACATTGAGCAGACTCGGTGAATGCCGGCTTCCGATGGTGAGTCCCTCCGAAAGTGGAACGCCATCGGTGAATGCAATCATCGGCCCATGGCAACTCGCGCAGGAGATTTGCCCGTTCGATGAAAATCCCGCGTCAAAAAAAAGTGACTGGCCGAATCGTGCGGCATGCGCGTTGTGATCCCAGTCGTTGGTCGGATCGTCCGGTGGTGCGGGCACGGGACTGTGCTGCAGAATGCGCCGCTGCTCATCGGGAGTGAAGACGATGGGGGGGAGTGTGCCGTTGAGTGCGATCAGCATGCAGCCGATTGTGAACATCAATCGACCTCCACATCGACCTGCGCCCGGCGAACGACATCGTTCTGCGTAACGTCGAAGTACAGCACCCATGCGCCAGGCATGTGGAAGAGCATGTCCTCGGCTCGCCATCGGCCCTCGCCAAGCGATTCCATGTGTGCGCGGTGATTCATGCCATGCCGATGCTGGGGCATGGCCGCATCGACATGAAGTTGCGCTTCGGTCAATGGGCTGCCGTGGTGATCGAGCAGGAGGACGTCCACTTCGAAGAAATCATTGACTGGAATAGGCGTTGGCCGGGTCGACCAATGCACGATGAAGTCGGTGTCATTGCTCTTGAGGACGTGCTGTCCTGGTTGGACATGCACTGCTGGTGCACATCCGGCACTCAGGGCAATGAAGAGGATGGCAATCAGGATTCGCATGGACATCACGGGCTCGAAGTCGCCTTGAGAGGATGATCCGGAGGGAGCATCTGTGGAGTGTAGGCCCGCCCGGCTCCGAACGACATGCGCCATTGGTCCTGTGGGGTAAAGACTTGGCACCGGTGATTGCCATGGTCCAGAATGAAGACGTTGCCCTGGGCATCGGCAACGATGCCCGCGGGCCTCCAGAACTCGGCATGGTCAACGCCTTGCCGACCAAGGGTGGCGAGCAGCGTCCCTGAAGCATCAAAGTGCTGGACTTGGTGCAGGCCGGTATCGGTCACGTATACAGATGAATCCGGACCGATCGAGATGGCTGCAGACCATTGCGTTGCACTGACGGTGAAGGAGTCCAGTAGCGTGCCGGTGGAATCGGTGCGGTGCACTCCGTCGTGGCCGAGTATGAGGAGTGACTCGCGTGCTGGATCCAGCGTAAGTGCAATGGGATGTTCAGTCGGAGTGGTCCAACTGCGGCGATGTTCCAGCGATTCGTCGAGGACATGTACGGTGTCGTCTGCCGCCTCGAGCATGAACCACGTGCCGTCGCTGGCCCGGACTGCGTCAACGATGCGATGCGCTGCGATGGTATCTGGGAGTGGTCGGGTGGACAGCAG
>JAQWRC010000016.1 GCA_029243925.1 Phycisphaerales bacterium | reverse complement strand
CATCGACTTGGCGAATTCCCTCAGAGGGCCATTCCCCGGCAAGACCGAGGAGTGATCGCGCTGGGGCTCGAACCCAGGACCTACCGCTTAAAAGGCGGTTGCTCTACCAACTGAGCTACGCGATCGCGAACGTACAAGTGTACTTGGCCTGAGGCCGTACAGGGGCATTGAAATCGATGTTCTTGGGGGTTTGAGGGGGGTTTGTGGACAAGATCGCTCCGATCACACCACACGGGAGCACCGCCACGGATACCAGCCAAATGTCGACCTGGGCCACACACAAGATCTTCTCATGTCAGGCGAAAATTGCCGACCTTCCCCCCGATTGTCATCACCGGTCCCGCCCCTCAAGGAGGATGCTGAACTCGTCCGATAAGAGGCATGGCGTCGGAAGGCGCCAGAGCCAGCCAAGAATGACTGGAAGTCATTCTTAAACAGTGAGTTACGCGATTTCAGGCGGAGCCTGGGTCGAGTCGGAACCCCACCACTAATGCCGATCACGATCCCTTTCCAGCACGCCCTCTGCCTTGGCCTCCTTGCTATGGGGGGATGCGTAACCACCTCACATGAGCCGGTGAACTCCGACCAGACTACTGCTGGAACTGCATAGCACATGCAGGATTTCCAGCGATATGGCTTCAACGATCCCACCTCAAGCGAGGCCAATACCACCAGGGGCGGACTCAGGCAGATGTCCTTTTCTGATGAAGGGCAATCAACGGATCCCTCCATTGACCGCCAGGGCCAGCGGCTGGCCTTCTCTTCGAATCGGCATGGCTCAACCCATGATCTCTACGTTCGCATGATTGACGGTGGCACAATCACTCGCGTCACCACCAACCCGGGTGAAGATGTCATGCCGGCATTTTCTCCCGATGGATCAGTGCTGGCGTTCGCCTCGGACCGTGCTGGCAACTTCGACATATGGACCGTCGCCATCAATGGCGGCGCACCAACGCGTCTGACTTCAGACAGCGCACACGAATATCACCCCGCATTCTCTCCCGATGGGCGACGGCTTGCATACTGCCGTACGAACCCTCGTACGGAACGAAATGAGATCTGGTACATCGATCTCAATCAACCGATGCGGCGTGTCTTCGTCGAATACGGCACCATGCCTGAATGGTCCCCAGATCCCGCCGAATCTGTCCTTGTCTTTCAGCAGGCTCGTGAACGTGGCCGGCGCTCCTACGCACTGTGGACCGTGCGCATCAATGATCAATCAATCGGTCGACCTCAGGAAATCATCTCCGCGGCGAATGCAGCGGCCATCAATCCGACCTGGTCACCTGACGCTGAACACATTGCGTTTGCCACGGTCACCGAAGGTCGAGATGGACATGAAACGATGGACCTCTGGACCATAAAGCGGAACGGAACCAAACTACGACACCTCACAGCGGATGCTGCGGAGGAATATCAACCGTGCTGGTCCGTGGATGGATGCATCTACTTTGTATCGACCCGCTCAGGCAACTCGAACATCTGGTCCGTGGCGGATGGCGCCACGGCACGTCCCGATAATGAGGCGGCACGATTGGTTGGCGCCGAAGGGACACCATGACACAACGGGTTGCCTGCTGGTGACCCACATTGATTGTTTACGCGGCGGAGTCCGCGTGTACTCGGGCAGGACGCCATGACAAGTGCACAGACCATGCGATCAATGGAGCGACGGCCCATGGGCCGAATCGCTTCTGGACTGCTTCTGACATTGGCTGCAATGTTCATGCTCATGCCAGCATGCAACTCGCGGCCCGGCTCGGGAAATCTTGAACACCCGAGAGTGCTCCGCGCACCGGAAGGATCCCCCACCCTCTGGGCGGTGGCTCCCCTTGCAAATGAAACCGGAACCACTGCAGTCGACAGAGTGCACCTGACGGATCTTCTCAATGAGCAGATTCAGCAAGTTCAGGGACTGAACACGGTTCCAGTGAATCGTGTCCTCCTTGCCATGCAACACCTCAACATGCGTTCAGTCGCCACGCCCCAACAGGCAAGGGAACTGATTGATGTCCTGGGAGTTGATGGGCTCATCGTCGGCACCATTACGGTCTGGGATCCCTACCAGCCTCCAAAACTTGGTTTGGCTATACAACTCTTTACTGCGATGGATGCACGGCCACGCCGCGGCTTCGATCCACAGTCGGCGCGAACAGCATCGACTGAAGCGCCGGCACCAGTCACCTCAGCCAGACCAATGGCTCAGGCGGCTGGAATCTGGGATGCAGCCAACCACATGACCCTCAATGCCCTGGAGCACTATGCAGCAGGGCGTACCAGACTCGATTCAGCCTATGGGCCTGAACTCCACCTGGTCGACATGGATCTGTACACGCAATTCGTTGCGTATCAGCTGGTAGGAAATTTGCTCCAAGATGAGCGATACCGGCTCGTAACGGCAGATACACCATGAATCGGAGGCCATTCTCGGAACCTCCGCTTCAGTGAGGATCTCAGATGGCCGAATTCGCTTCAGGAACGAATCCCCAGAGGATTGAGACTCCAAATCGGCATCACCTGATGCTGATGAAGGGGAATCACTGCTGGAGGTTCAACTGGATGGACGGTGACAAGGACCAACTTGTCACCACGCTTTCGGATCTCGCTGCGGACACACGCACCGAGTTCGACTGGTTCGATGCCGCGATCGTTCGGCACCAGCTGGACGGATACGCAAACGAAGACTGCGAAGACACGAAATGACACCACTCATGAGCACACTTCTTCGGGGACAACTATGACTACTTCCAACAACACGTACACAATCATTACCGACTTTCTCGCCTATCTTCTTGATGAGCGGCACTTCAGCCCGTACACGGCAAGATGCTACGGCGTCGATCTGCGTCAATTCACCGACTTCCTGACGGACGACTGCGGCATCAGCTTTGATGAACATGCCGAGCAGCAATGCTGGAGCTCTGCACAGAACACCCATCGCGCAGATATCGTCGGCTCTGTCGCTCCGGCAACGATCACGTCGACGATACTCGCCATCGATGTCGCACGCATTCGCGGATTCCTCGCGCACCTCTCTGAATCGAACTATTCCGCTGCAACCATGGCACGCAAGATTGCCACGCTTCGATCCTTCCACAAATGGCTCGAATCGCGCGGCACAATTTCAAGCAATCCGATGGTCCTCATCCGCACGCCAAAACAGGCGAAACGCCTGCCAAAGGCGATCAGTGTCGAGGACGTCGAACGCCTGCTGTCGGCTCCGGATACAAAAACACTGCTTGGTTCACGCGACCGTGCCATGCTTGAAACGCTGTATTCAACCGGCATCCGCGTCAGCGAACTCGTCGGCATCGACATCGGCGACATTGATGAAGCCGGCCAGGCACTTGTCGTTCGCGGCAAGGGACGCAAGGAACGAATCGTTCCACTGGGGTCACACGCCATTACTGCAATCAGCCACTTCATGGCCATGCGCCGTGAATCGACCAAAAATGCAACCGACCCCGCCAACGCCCTGTACATAAACAAGCAGGGAACCCGGATTTCAACGAGGTCCGTCCGACGCAAGGTCAGCAAATACCTTGATCAGGTCGGCCTTGATCCCGCGATCAGTCCGCATACGCTTCGACACTCGTTTGCAACGCATCTGCTGGACAATGGCGCAGATCTCCGTGCAGTCCAGGAGTTGCTTGGCCACCAGTCGCTGTCGACCACGCAGGTCTACACACACCTGACCACGCAGCGTATGCGTGAAGCATATGACCAAGCGCATCCGCGGGCGGAAGCCGGCTGATCTCCCTACGTTCCCGAATGTTCACACGCGGCCCCGGATTACCCCGGGGCCGCGTTGCTGCGCCAAGGCAATTACATATCAGCACTCAATCATGATGCTGATATGTATCCTGCTCGCTTCGATCGTGGAATTGAAATCGTGCCCCATCCCGCAGCGCATCAATGTCATAGTCCGTACCACGCCATGTGATGGTGCCGTCACGCCCTCCCACGAAGATCGATCTCACCGCAGCACATGCGCCGAGAATCTGCCCCACTGGGACGAACAGGGATGCGGCAAGAGACAATCCAAAGTGACGAGCCATCGCCACGGACAGCGAGATGACGACCAGCGATGCAATCAGCCCAATCACACCGAGCACCGGCCAGAAGGCGCCCGATGCAAGCAGCAGGAACGGCCCGAGATCACAGAGTGCAAGCAGAATGCAGCCCAGTGCAATCAGAAATCGAGGCAGCCGCTGGGGGAGCCGCGCAGATCCTCGTTCCATTCCCACAAGAAACTCGCCGAACGTGTCGTACCAAGCGATCCTGAGCCCGTCACAACCTGCAATGACGCTCGAATCACCCCCGGCTGATTTGATGATGGCTCCAAGGCCGATGTCGTCGATCACTTCCATTCGAAGCGCGTTCAGTCCACCGGCCGATTCAAGCATGTCCCGCCGCACGAGATTGAATGCGCCGACCCCCATCACTGCAGTGGAACCACGCACATGAACAGACCAGAGCCGCACGGCAATGATCAGCAGGCGCAGCATGGGCGACAAACACAGTCGAAGGCCAAGTGAAGGTGTTTGAATCGATGGGATTGCCGCGAGATGTGACAAGCCCCGCTCTTCCGCAAAATCCACCGCGGTGCGCACCATTCCTGGAGCAACGTGGACATCTGCATCTGAAAGCAGAATCCATTCACCACGTGCATGTTGAAGTCCATGCTGCATGGCATGCACTTTTCCAAGCCAATCCTCAGGCAACTCCTCAATCTGAAGAACTTCAGCTCGAGCATCGGAAGCGGCGATTGCAGACTGGATTGCTGCCGTTGCATCCGTAGAGCGATCATCCACGAAGATGAACTGAAGATGTGGATCGGGATCAGTCAAGCGGGATCGCAGCGCTGCTTCGAGATCGCGTTCTTCATCTCTGGCCGGAACGATCACCGAAACCAGCGCATCGTCCGATTTGCTTGCGCGGCGAGCAATGGAAATCCGAGGCACCACCTGCATCGTTCGCACCATCAGTGCCAACTGGATGATCCAGTACATCAGGCCAATCGCGACCAGTATCGAAGCAAATATCATTGATCAACAATCCAGGGTCAGGAAGGCGGAACTTCATCGGACACCGCGGGGGTCCGCAGACGCTGGGGGCGAGGAAGACCAGAGAGCAGGAGTCGAACCTCAGCAAAGTACCGCTCACCCTCGAAGTGCACTTTCGTGGGAAGTTCGGGTTCCGTTGCTTCAAATCGAACGGAAGGTGGATCCGTCGCAAATTGCTGTATCTGAAAACTCCAATGCACATCTTCATACAGACTCTGCGTACGTGGGCGATGCAAAAGCCTCTGGACTCTCCGATCGATATCAATCCGACGATGAACTTCATCGATGCGCACTGTATTTTCGACGAGCGTCCATTCCTTGGTCGGATCCGCATGGGCGTAGTCCGGCTGCTCCGCAACTGCCTTGAGGGCTCGCCACAGTTGATCGGCATCGTGGCCTGGGAACGTCGTATCGACTCCACAACCCGTCAAGCACACGATCAGCAGCCAAAGAAGAACTTTCATCACGATTCCATGGCTTCTTCGGGAATATCCGCATTCGTGTAGACCTTCTGCACGTCATCGGATTCCTCGATTGCGTCAAGCATGCGAAGCACTTTCACGCCCGCTGCGACATCACACGCCACGAGTGCGTCTGGAACCATGGTCACTTCAGCCGAGTCGAGCTCGATCCCGGCGACTTCGATCGCTTCCTTGATGGTGATGAAATCAGCCGGACCGCCGGAGACTTCAAACGCACCACCTTCAAGCCGAATGTCGTCGGCGCCCGCATCCATTGCCAGTTCCATCAACGTATCCTCGTCGACCTTGCTCGCCTCAACCAGAATGACAGCACGTGTCTGAAATCCAAATGACACAGCGCCGGACTTTGCAAGATTACCGCCATGCTTTTCGAATGCTCGCCGCAGGTCGGGAGCCGTTCGCTGTGTATTGTCGGTCAGACAATCAACAATGACGGCAACGCCGCCCGGCCCGTACCCCTCGTACCGAATCTCCTCGAAACTGGCTCCATCACTGCCCTCACCACTTGCCTTCTTGATTGCCTTTTCAATGGTGTCCTTCGGCATATTGACGGCCTTGGCGTCTTCAATGGCGTATCGGAGTTTGAGATTGGTATCCGGATCAGGGTCACCCTGCTTCACAGCGGCCATGATTGCACGGCTGCATTTGGACCACGCACGGCCCTTGACCGCGTCCTGTCGCGCCTTGCGATGCTTGATGTTCGCCCACTTGCTATGTCCAGCCATGCCGAACCGTCCTCCTATAGCCTGCTCAAGGGATAAATGTGCGCCGCTCGGCTACCGGTGGCGGATCACCATTCTTGGCAGCCGAAAGTTTCGCTTTGAGCGAACCCATGAGTGCCCCATATTCACGATCATACATCGACTCTGAATCAACGACATGGAATTGCCACAGTCCTCCCTGCAACAAGTTGTAGTTCCGAATTGCCTGTCCACGGAATTCCGGGTCCGACAGTCGAGACAAGGCCGCATTCCATACCTGCATCGCCTCCTGCTTGTCTCCAGACAACCATGTCGCATCACCCAGATGGTCAAGAACGATCGGGTCCGGACTCTCCTGCAGGTCGATGGACTCACGCAACAAAGACAATGCGCCCCGCGTGTGCGCGTCGTCATTCAAATGCGACTGCATGTAACGAAGCCAGCCGATGGTATCCAGCACAGTCGCCAATGATTCACTTTGCCCATCACGCGCATCTGCAGCGGATGATTCGATCAATGCAATATCCGTTCTGGTGATCGGTCCATGCTCCATTGCAGCGTACCCGAGGTTGTTTCGAGCAAGAACATGCTGCGGATCATGCCGCAACGCCTCCGCAAACAATCGAGCAGCCCCTGCTTCATTTCCCAGCGTGGCAAAGTCCGATCCGGCCTCATACAACGCATCCGCGAGACGAATCTCCTTCCGCCAGTCCGAGGGGATCCCGTGCAGCAGATCTCGGCCATCGAGTTCATTGCACAACTCGATGACATGCAAGCCATCACCAGACAGCAGTGCATCGAGGAGGATGAACCGCATCTTGAGATGTGTCGCAAGATAATTCGAGTACTGGCCTTCAAACGGACCTTCACGCAGCCGAATCCTCGCCGCTGCTCTCGCTGATTCCAGATCACCCAGGCCGAACAACTCTTCAACGAGCATCATCCACCGCTGAGCAGAAGCCAGTTCATTGGTCTGGCTCGCGGCGAGTTCATGCAACAGGCTAATGCGCTCACGCTCCAATGCTTCTACCAATTGAACATTGCCGAGTTCACGCAATGATCTCCCCAGTGCTGCATCAAGCTGGACAATCTCTGCTGACACCTGAAGCGGATCCGGCTCCAGGAGGCGTCGCTGCAGCAAATGTGATGCCGCAGCAGCATGGTCCTCCAACTGTGATTCCAGCAGGCCACAGGACAACAGCAACTCTGCATCATCGGCACCAGAGGCTGCAAGCACATGCTGCCATGCCGCAACCGCAGATCGGTAGCGCTGCGTGCCCGCCAGCACATGTCCCAACTCTGACCAGGCGGCAAAGTTGGCGGAATCGTATGCGACGGCTTCCCTCAAATATCGTTCGGCATCGCGATACCGTTCCGCAGCAACGGCTACACGCGCTCGTATGTACGAGGAAGCGCTGCGCCGCTGGCTGAATATGCTGACCTGCTGGGCTCGCTCTTCAGCCTGTTCCACCATGCCGAAATCCAGCAGCGCACTGAATGTTTCCTGCATCAGAACATCAGGCACGCGGTAGTGAACCGGCGCCTCAACGTCACCATCAACTGCATGTGCACATGTCGCGAGAAGGCAGAGTATCCCCGCACGCAGATAAAAGGCGAGGGTGCTCACTTCCTGCGCGTCTTCTTCTTGGCAGCCTTCTTCTTGGCAACCTTCTTCTTGGCAACCTTCTTCTTGGCGACCTTCTTCTTGGCAACCTTCTTCTTGGCGACCTTCTTCTTGGCAACCTTCTTCTTG
>JAQWRC010000012.1 GCA_029243925.1 Phycisphaerales bacterium | reverse complement strand
TCAAGCCGGGCATGGATACCAAGAGCGTCATTGCCCGCTTCGAGGCCGAACGGCAGGCGCTGGCGATGATGGACCACCCCGGGATCGCACGGGTCTACGAAGCCGGCGCGACGGGTGCTGGCCGACCGTGGTTCACGATGGAATATGTCAGGGGTGAATCACTGTGCGAATACTGCGACCGACACCGACTTGATCTTCGATCACGCCTGGATCTCTTTGCCAAGATTTGCTATTCCGTACAGCACGCGCATCAAAAAGGAGTCATTCATCGCGACTTGAAGCCCGGCAACATCCTCATCAGTGTCGATGCTCGAGATGAACCGCAACCGAAGATCATCGACTTCGGCATCGCCAAGGCCGTGTCACAACCATTGACGGACATGACGCTGCACACCAGCATTGGCCAGGTCATCGGGACACTCAAGTACATGGCACCCGAGCAACTGGACATGTCCGGGCTCGATGTCGACACCCGCAGTGACGTGTACGCACTGGGCGTGAACCTGTACGAACTCCTGACCGGCCACACGCCATTCGACACATCCACCCTGCACCAGATCGGCATGGATGAGATCAAGCGCACGATTCGCGAGATCGATCCGCCGAAACCAAGCACGAAACTCTCCACCCTCAGCGCAGATGAGACGGCTCGCATCGCCCAACTGCGTCGATCACAGCCCAATGACCTATCCGGAACCCTGCGTCGTGAACTGGAATGGATCCCCCTGAAGGCCCTGATGAAGGACCGAACCGAGCGGTATTCTTCGGCCGAGTCGCTGGCCCGCGACATTCGCCGCTACCTGGTCGGCGAGGCGCTCGAAGCGGGCCCCCCCACCCATGCATATCGAGCCCGCAAGTTCATACGCCGCCATCGAACAGCCCTGGCAATGTCATGCACATTCCTCCTGCTGCTGATCGTGGGCATCGCAACGACCCTTGTACTGTGGCAGCAGGCGTCCGAAGCAAGAAGGTCTGCTGAGGACGACCGCGCGTTGACCATCAAAGCGCTGGAAAAGGCCGAGCAAGCAACGCAGCAAGCAATAGACGCGTCACATTCCCTGGAAAACGAACTGTACCTGTCTCAGGTCAGCGCGGCTCAACGAGCCGTCGATTGGAACGGGAGCGAAGCATCTGAACTGATCCGGAGTGCTGCGACACAGAGACCTGATAACTCCCACACTCTTGAGATCGATTTGCTCAGGCGGACAATTGCACACCGTCACATCGACGAGATGACTCTTTCAACTGGATCCGGCGCCAGCGCAATGAGCCCGGATGGCACACGTATCATCACTGGCAATGGTTCCATCTACGATGCCGACTCTGGAGATCACCTTGACCAACTTGAACTTCCACTCGCCCCTGTAAGCACCAAGGCAATCGAGTTCAGCGATGACGGGACGCTCGTTCATGTTGTGCAGAAGGGTGCAGGTTCTCAGCACCAACACTCACTCGTCTTCGACCTTGAAACGCCTGCAGAACCGATCTGGACAACCGATTCTGGCAAAGTGGTATTTCATCCGAGGACAAAAAGCGTTCTGTGGGGTCCAACAGCTAGTTCTACTACAACGTTCACATCACTGAGCGACGGAACCGAACGTTTTCACCACCCCCCCGTACATATGCTGGCGTGGAGCAATGATGGACAGACCATTGCCGTATTGCAGCAATTGCAGGCCTTTCCAGCAATACGCATGTACCGCGTGGACGCACTATTCAATAATGAAGAGGGCACCCCTGATCCCACGGTCACCATTGAGGCCGGATTTGGGCACCTGGTCTCTCTAGTCAGATGCGGCAAAGTTGGCTTTACTGGGCAAGATAGATTTCTCTGCGCCACTAGCTCCACAGGCCTCCTGGTCTTTGACGCAAACACAGGCGAGTTGCTCCATACATTCGGTTGGCCAGATGACCTGATCCACCTTGGAGATCGCGGAATCACTCTCATCACATCCGACTCACATGTCGCCTACATGGTGAACAACGTGTTCCGCGTGCTCGACACGGAATCCATGTCTCTACTCGATCCGCCACAATATTCTCGCGCAGGCGACAACGTCAGCATTGGCTCAAGACAAAATTGGTCTGGCAAACACATTTGGATGTCACGTGCAGGGTCATTGATCGCTGTCGAATCACAGTACCACACTCATATCTACGATCTGAACGACTGGGCCGATGAAAATGCTGGGTCACACATTGCAATGCACATGTCACTCTCGGGCAAACACGACGTTTCATTTGGTGATGCGGAACGCTCCATCCTTGTCTCGCAGGGCACCGTAGGCACACTGTACAGAAGAGCCAAGACCCGCCCAACGTGGTACTTGGAGTATGTGGACCATGACGCAGAAGACGAGCACGGCCTGGGGCTTCTGCCCAACGCATGCACAACAAGCACCGAGGGGCGACACTTTATCGCTCTCGGCATGGATCCTGACGACGACACGATTCGATGTCACGTCTGGGACATCTTGACGCGAGAGCGAGTGCTGGACACACCACTGGAGAATGCGTACAACACCATGCACCATAGTCACGTTGTTAACATTACCGTCAATGCTGACTGCACCCACCTGACCGCAATACTAAACGGCTCGCTTCAAGACCAGGAACTGCTCGGCACCTGGGATCTCATCACCGGCGATCAACTCGATATTGATGACGACAGTGCCGGCGAAAACGTATGGGACTGGAAACACTACCTGCCTCAAGCCGGCTTCTACGTACACCGTGATGAATATCGTCTCACCGGCGCCGCCATGGATGATGAATTTCTGGCGACCTGGGATCTGACAGACGGATCACAGGTCGAGGAATATCCCGTTGGCAGCGGGGGCGTCTACTTTGACTTTCTCGGCCAGAATGCCCTGGGGCATCCCTGTGCATTTTCCGTGCTGCAGACTACTCGAGAGGAAATGACCATCGAACTTCGCTCGTGGCAGGCCACCAACCAGCTTCCACAACTCACCAAGGTGAGTGCTGATGGATACGCAACTTCATTCACGGTCAGCGAGGATGGGCGCCTTGCAGTGTGCACCACCATCGAGGATGAGGATGAGGATGAATGCACGTTCAATCTCCTGGTATTCGACACATCAGGACAGACAGCACCGAGAACCGTCCGACTCGAACTGCAGGATCTCGGCG
>JAQWRC010000168.1 GCA_029243925.1 Phycisphaerales bacterium | reverse complement strand
CTCGCAGAACAGCTTTCAGATACCGATTCCATGGCCGGACATGAGTTGGAACTCATCGGCACTTCGCCTGATTTCTTCAATCGACTGATCGAAGACATCGAACGCGCCTCGTCAAACATCCACCTGCTGACCTACATCTTTCTTGACGACACCGATGGGCGGCGCGTCGCCGATGCGCTGATCAATGCAGCGCAGCGAGGCGTGCAATGCCGAGTCCTCGTTGACTCCATGGGTTCAAAAATATTCTGGCGATCAGCAACCCGGGCGGCTTTGCAACAAGCAGGCGTCCACGTGGCCGAAGCGCTTCCAACACGCCTCTGGGCCATGTTCTGGTCCCGACTGGACATCCGAAACCACCGCAAGGTCATCGTGATCGACAATCACATCGGTTGGATCGGCAGTCAGAACATCGCCTCCGAATCCTTCGGCCTCAAACCGAAATTCGCACCCTGGGTCGACTGCATGGTGCGGCTGCGCGGGCCGGCTGTACATGATCTACAGCAACTCTTTCTTGAAGACTGGCGTCTTGATACGAATGAACTTCACGAAGAGTTGCTCCAGGCAACTCCTGAGGTCATCCCGCATGGCGCTACGGCTCAGATCTTCGGGAGTGGCCCGAACTTCAGAAATGAAGTTCTTCCAATGATCTTTCAAGCATCGATCGGCGCCGCCGAAGATGAACTGGTCATCACCACACCGTATTACGTCCCGGATGTCGCTACCGCAGCAGCGATACGATCGGCTGCATTGCGTGGCGTACACACCCGGTTGGTGGTCCCAGCCAGAAACGATTCGCGATTTGTGGCTCTGGCGAGCCGAGGCCACTATGCCCACCTGCTCGAGGCCGGGGTTGAAATTCATGAGTTCAATGGTGGCCTGCTGCATGCCAAGACCATGACCGTCGACCGACAACTCTTCATGGTCGGCTCAGCCAATCTGGATCGACGCAGTCTCGAACTGAACTTCGAAATCAGCATGCTTGGCTGGGACAGCGGATTTGCAAGCCAATTGCGATTCCTCCAGATTCAATACATCGAGCAGTCCAGTCGGATCACATCCAACATGTGGAGCAATCGCTCCGTCATGCGCCGATTGGCCAACAATGCTGCTGGCCTGCTCAGTCCGCTCCTGTAATCCCACATAATCACCCATAACAGCATGAAAATAGGAAATCAGGGGGCGTTCTGCACCCATTTCATTGAATCGCCCGTACTTGTAAGTACAGTGTGTACAACACTCAACCGGTCTCAGCGTCCATGAAACAGCTCATCAGCATCAAGAATCAAGCCCTTCTGGCCTGCACGGTCACTTTGACGTCACTGCTGATGTCCAGTGCTGCCAATGCGGCTGGAATTCGGATCACGGGCCCATCCCTCTTCATGGAACTCAACGGGGGATCGATGTCCGGGACGCTCAACGATGGAGTGCAGATCTTCAGCAGTCAGGACCTCGCATTCATGCAGAGCGAACTCCAGGCTGACGGCATCAGTACGCAAGGCCATATCACGATGTTTCTGGCTGAAACAGAAGATGGCTGGTCCTTCGTCAGCCTGTTTGACGGGAATGGCAGCGGCACGCCCAGCGGCAACAATTCATTCCTGAACTTCAACTCATCCACGAGCATCGAGGCCAATCGACATTGGAATACAGACTCCGGCGGCAACCCCGCATGGTGGGACCTAGGCAATCAGACGCAACTGGTTGATGGAGCGTTCGAGTGGGAATCCGGCGTGAACTCGGAAGGCTTTGCATGGGGCAACATGGATCCGGGAATGTCGGGCACGGCAACCTACATAAACATGGGGCTCGACCAACTTATCCCACAGGGAATGTTTCAATTCCTGACCTGGGGCAGTGAGGGTTGGGAGGTCGCCTACACCGCAGATTTTCAGGATGCGGATGACTCACTCTCTCTCGCATTCAAGGTCATCCCGACCCCGGGGACGATCGCCCTGCTCGCGCTGGGCGGGATCAGATCTCGCCGACGCCGACGCTGATCAACACGCTCCCCAACTGGAAATGATCGCCAGAAGATCATTGACGTTGACGATGCCATCCCCGTTGATGTCCGTTCCGCCGGATCCCGATGTGTTCCAGTCGGCAATCACATTCAACAGGTCATTGACGTCAACGACTCCGTCACCATTGACATCTGCTGGACATGGATCCACATCACAGATTCCAGGATCGTCACAGGATGACCCTGCGCCCTGCCATGAACCTCCAAATGCGGTGCAGACCGCATCTTCCACATCAATGCAATTGCCGTTTGAAAGACAGCAGCCTCCCAGTGGCTGCGGACACAGATCACTGGTGCAGATGCTGCCATCTCCCTGAAAGAGACCGCCTGCATCTTGGCATATTCCCGGTGAAACACCCGGAACGCACGTTCCATCAAGCAAGCAGCATGCACCCTCAGGGAAGCAGATGATCGTTGCGCAGGAGGATTCCGGATGATGAATACCACCGCCGAGATCACACAGATCGGCTTCAAGATCGACGCACTCGCCGGTCGACTCGATGCAACATGCTCCTGAAGGAGATGGACAGTTGGCGCTAGAGCAGACTGTGTCGTCACCCTGATACGTTCCATCAAGATCACTACAGGAACTCGGCTGGAGATCCTCAACGCAACCGCCGTCCTCCAGACAACAGGCTCCGGTGACCGGAACACAGTTCTGAGGAGTCACCGCGGAGCGGAGCACCCAGTCGCCACTGGGACGGCAGATGCTTG
>JAQWRC010000002.1 GCA_029243925.1 Phycisphaerales bacterium | reverse complement strand
TGGGACGCGGTGCGGGTAATCGTCGGGGCAACGAGTTGAAGACACGGGACGTTTCCAACGTGAATTTCGGGCGTTCGAATCGCCTCACCTTCTTGGGCAGCCACCAGCCAATGAGCCAGGCAAGATGGCATGAGCGCGTACTATTTGGAGAGCACCTCTGAGATACGAGGATCGCTCTTTGCCGCGGCCATCACTTTCTGGCCCTCTTGACGGTTGATATCCAAGACGTCGTAGAGGAAGGCCACGCTGTATTCGAGCGTGGGAATCATCGAATAGGGTCGATCGGGGTTATTGAAGTTGAGCCCAAACAGTCTGGTCGACTGATATGCCAGATGCTGCATCTGGACTCCATCAGTACCTGCAATCGTCATGTGGCTTGCTTTGTCGACCTGCATGAGCGTTGCTTTCACTGCGTTCCTGTAAATTGCCGCAACTCCCCCATTCCAATGCACGTCTGCTCCGGGTCCAAAGAGCAGGGGAATACCGACCGCAGCAGGAGAAGTGAATGGACCCTGTGTATCAGTCACTGTTGCAGGACCAGAACACGGGCATAGTGAATCTGAAGAGGAACAGAAAAGCAGCAGCGGCGCACCTATCTTGGCAACAACCGAGCTTGGAATTGGCTCGGCGCCGTTCCATGGCGCTATTCCGACAACTGCCTTGATGAGCCCGGAATGTTCAGCGTTCACATCCGCCGCAACGTCAATAGCCACACCACCCCCCATGCTGTGACCAATCAATGCCAGGGATTCGGCATTCACATCACTTCGAGAAGCGAGATAGTGCAGGTTCTTCTTGATATTGCCGGCCATGATCGATGAATCTGCACAGTGCTTGAACTTGGCGTTGCTGCCAAGTGATTCGAGTGGTTGGCGGATGTTCATAACACCGCAATCTTCCTGCTCCTGGTTGGCGATGATCACAAAGCCCCATGAACAAAGGCGCTCCAGCGAATCAGAGTAGCTCCGAGCGGGACCGCAAAGACCATGAGCAAAGACGAGTCCTGGCCATTTTTGATCTGCTTGCGAGGAATCCGAGGCTCGAGGTACCAGCAGTAACCCCTGATCAGATACTTCTGACATGGTGACGGAATAGGGTCCCATCTTCCCAAATGCAGTCGGCGCGACATGAGCTGAATCAGAAACTGCTTCCGCCCCAATGGCACAGGAGGCACTCGATAGAGCTGCGATCAGGGAGAACTTTACGAAGTGATTCATGCGAACCTCATCTTGTTGCAGTTGTGTGTGTTTGCAAATTACTGTTCTAGAAGCCCATCTCATCAAAGAACGCATTGCTCCTGGCGTACCCAAAGAATGAAAACGCCTGACACCATGCCACTCTCTAACGCTCAATATTGTAAACCAGGACCATGATCGGAATGTTTTTGCCGAGGTGAATGCAGACCATTCAGTTCGATGCGTCCACGAAGAACGCGCTATTGCTCTGAAACATGCCTGTTTCCAACGTGAATGCCGGGCGTTGGAATCGCGGTACCCGCTTTCCAACCCTTGTCCCGGATCCCGGTCCCTCGCCGGTGGTTCCGGGCGAATGACCCCCGCTTCACAGCGGGGTGTTTCATTGGTCCTGTGGGTGGACTGGTTCATCTGGTGATCAGTTTTTGCTTGCCTGCATCTCATGCACTGGTACGGTAGTTGTTCTGATGAATGTTTGAACTTCCGAGACCAAGACTCATGGACATGATCAAATCCACCCTGATTCTCGCCACGATGAACCTGGCAAGCGCTGCCGCCGCCGGCACGCCCCCCGACATCCTGTTCATCGTGATCGATGATACGGGGATGGACCAGTGGGCCAGCTTCGGCTGGAACGCCGATGGATCCCAGCGAGCCCCAACAACACCGGTGCTCGATGCCATCACCTCCAGCGGCGTCGCCTTCACGAACTGCTGGGCCATGCCGGAATGCTCCCCAAGCCGGGCGGCGTTCTTTTCGGGTCGCTTGCCGATGCGAACAGGAGTCGAAGCTGCGATCACGAACGGGCATCTCGCCACGAGCCAGTTGAACACGGCCGAGATCATGACTCCAGCCATTCTTCAGAAGGCAAACTACCGGTGTGGATTTTCCGGCAAGTGGCACACCGGCGAAGTGCCATTCGATGAAGCCCAACCAGTGGAAATGGGCTGGGATGCCTACATGGGCAACTGGTTCGGCTTCGTTCCCGGGATCGACACGACAGCCGGACAACAACTCACTGCGCCCCTGGATGCTGAACATGAAAATGGTTGGCTGCCATGCAGCGTACCACTTGGTGATCCCCAGAACCCCGAACATCGCGGCCCGTGCTGCCTTGATGGAACCACATGTGTCGAAGACGTCTCCGGCATGGATTGCCTGGCGATGGGCGGCACTCCCCTGGTTGAACTGCAGACCGATGCGTCGGGCGTATCCGTTGCGACATTCCAATCTTCATGCAGCGCCGGCTGCGGCGACATCCTGTTCGGTGAAACCGACGATGGAGAGAACAACGCACGGAATGGATTCTGGGTCTGGGGTCGACAATGGTCCGATTCAACCGGAGACGACGGCCTCAACGACTACTACCACGGGTCGATGCTCACTGACACCACCGACTTCGCCATGGAATGGCTCGAGGAGGTCGATCCTCTCGATGAACCATCGACCGATCCGTGGTACCTCGCGCTGCAATACAACACTGCTCACGACCCAATCATGCCTACCTCACCGCGGATGATCGAACGCATGGAGGCCGACGGCATCGACACCGCATCGCTGGACTGCGGCAGCATCCCAGGCATCAAAACCTTGTTTCCATACATGATCGAAGAAGCCGACATGGAAATCGGAAGACTGCTTGAAGCCCGCGGACTCGGTTCATACTCCAAGAACGGCGATTTCGAACTTGCTGATCTCGAAGCAGCGAACACCGTGATCGCCTGGATCGGCGACAACGGCACGTTCTACTCCTCGACGCGACTTCCATTCAATCCCCTGCTTTCAAAGGCAACCATCTACCAGACCGGCGTCTGGGTTCCAATGGCCGTCGCAGGCGCCGGCGTGACCCAGGGGAGTGTTGATCATCCTGTCAATGCCGTAGACATGTTTGCATTGTTCGCCGAACTGGGAGGCATTGATCTGGAAGACGCGATGCCGGATTCCCACACGCTCGATGCCCACTCGATTGCACCGTATCTCTCCAACCCAGAAGCACCGGGCATTCGAGTC
>JAQWRC010000400.1 GCA_029243925.1 Phycisphaerales bacterium | reverse complement strand
GCGGCCGCAGTCCGGCGAATCCCCTGCGTACTTGTGATGTACGCCGAGGCCACGATGACCAGCAGAACGAGTACGCCGGCGACCAGAACCAACGCGTTGCCACGCCGCTGCCGCATCATTCGTGTTCGCTGCTCAATCATGGGGTATTTCATTCAACTTCCTCCCGCATAGATGCCCTGTGATTGCGAGGGCAGCGAGATGACAAACTGGTAGACCACGCCCTGTTCGAGGCGTGCATCCGGATCATGCAAGGTCAAGGTGACGCGAATCGCCGAAGGCCAGGGAGCAAAGCTCTGATCAACGGCCAACAAGCTCTGGTCATCCACAACCAGTTCAATCGGCAAAGCGGGCTGCTCCTGATTGAGGCCGAACGTGGCCCAGTACTCCTCAAGCGGCCCCCCGACCCCACTGATTGGTTCTTCAATCGCACGTGGGTTGACCGCGTACGGTGCCAGCGTGCCCCTGAAGTCCACAGGGAAGACGTCATTCCCTTCTAGTCCTCCAGACGCGGGGAAGTTCTCTTGAAACTCGAGAAATGGAACAACTCCACGATCAATGTCCCGCAAGCCGAACCACCGCTGTCCAAGCCAGGGATCGTTGCCGACCCAGGCCGGATCATCCTCATCCGGATCTGCCAACAGTGGATCACCCGTCTCGTAGTGCATGCCGTGCCAACGATCCGTATCCTTTCCAACCATCGGGCTGGGCACGTCTGCCTGGCCTGTACCCTCAGCCCATGACCATTCGATCATGATCGAAGAGCACGCGCTGCCAAGCGTATGGGTCGTCAGTGCATGATCCGGCGATTCAGCACTTGGCGGAACGCGTTCTGCTCGCGGCCAATGCACGACATCCTTCATGAAGAATCGCTGGTCAAGGTATTCGGAGTTTGGAACGTCCGAAAGCTGATTCGCATTCTCCAGAATCTGCCGCGCCTCCATATCAGGCAAGCCATCCTGATTCCAATCGTAGAGTCCGCCGTATGAGTTCATCGGGATGTAATCAAACTGATGTGAACACCGACGCCGTGTGCGATTGTCTTCGTTGGACGTGTCTCTCCGACTCACCAGGAGCATTTCGCGAATGTCACCAATGACACTTGCTGCGGCATCAATCCGACCGTAGGCGAGCACCGGCGGATCATCGTTGGCGCCTCCATTGATGTCTCCATTTCCAAGCGGCCGGACATCATTTGGGAAGATCGACATCGCGGTGTTCACGTTATCCATGAAGATCCGTTTCGAATTCTCCCCAGGATAGTTTTGGTCATCATCACCAAGCAGAATCAACTGCCGCGAAAGCACCCACTGCCGCGCATCAGGCTGGCTGCCATTGATGTACCTGGGATTGGTCGTCGGTGATTGATTTGGATCGGGCACCCGCTGGTTGAATAGATTGGCTATGCCGGAGGAATAATCCGTCTCGACCGTTTCAAGCCACTGGTCTTCATCCAGTCCGGGGTTGTCATGCCGCCAGGGAACCAGAGGATCCTCATACGTGATCAGGGGGTCGTGCCCCCACGCCGGCTGGTTGTAGTCATCGATATTCGTCAATGGCACGAAGGCACCAAGCTCGGGCAACTGGATGCCATGCCCATAGGTCACCATCGAATGCATCGCTTGCGCATTGGGGAATGGCGACACGACAGTCGATGCACTCCACGCCTGGGAGGAATCAACCCCTTCCCGGAAGAATGTCAACTGATCACAACGAATCCGAGTTGCAGCGGACAATGATGGGTTGAGCAGTGGAGGCTTGGCTCCCTGCTGACCATCGGATTCCCACTGCTGAAGATTGATGTCGTTGGCCACCGACACGCCATGAATCGTCAAGAACCCCTCACGGGTCATCGAGGCGATGTCCTTGCGCATGCGTTGCTCAATGGCCGCTGCCTCCTGCATGATGCTGTTAGTGGCCTGCCCCACCGCTGAGACATCGGTGGCCACCTTGAACACACGCCCGGTCACCAGCACCACGGCAAGCAGCACGCCGATGGCCACGAGAATTTCAGTGAGGGTGAACCCCGCTCGATCGTGTTGTCGCCGCATCTGCGCCATCAGAACTGCTCCACCAGGACATAGACCGGGGTCAGGTTCCACTCACCACCGCTATCGCTCTTGACCATGCCCGGCATGTACCACAGCCGTGACACCACTGGGCCACCAGTGATCTTGTCCGGCCCACCGTTGCGATTGCGCACCAACATCCCTGCCTCATAGAAGAAGTCGGAATCAGTTCTCGCATCAGCTTGCTGCCCGGGCATTCCATTCAAACCTGGAAGGATGAGACTGCCGGTGTTTGGGACGCGGTTGTCGGTGGTGAACCCGAATTCGACATTGTTCCGTTCGGGAATCTGCAGTGAGTCTTCGGTCAACTCGGACACGGGGCGAGCCAACTCCACATGCGTCGTTGGGTCATCCTTGCGCACCCGTCCAACCGCGACCTTGTTGATGAAGCCATTCTGATCCACCAACCACTGCCCGGGGCACTGCCAACAATCATCGAGTTCCATTGGATCAAACGTGTCCTCCGCATCGGCATTGGGAAGCACCCACTGATCTCGATCGGCAAAGTCACCCCGCCCCTGGCCAATCCGCCATGGCTCGTACTGATTGCCATTGCTCTCAAGATCGAGCAGCCAGGGCGTCTGCAACTGGCCTGCGTCGTTGGGCTGACACACCCATGGGGTCGGATCGCCTTCGAAGTTG
>JAQWRC010000388.1 GCA_029243925.1 Phycisphaerales bacterium | reverse complement strand
CTTCCTTTAATTCTGCAATTATGGATTCGGCTCTTGTTGTTTACCTGAAAAAAGAAGAGCATCATGAACTCGCCTGTGACGTTGCCCTGGCCATTGTCGGCGCGCATGTCGAGGTGTTTCCTGAAGATCCAGTTGAATTGTTGGCTGGAGTTATAGTAGCGCCTTATAGCGATTACAGGATTCGATTTCTTTGGGAAACCTACAAGTCCTTCACGCAGGAGAATCGTTGGGGCGATCTGGCTCAGATGCTTGAATGGTGTGACATGAAAGCATGTGATGAACACCCCTATACTCTTGGGCTTGGTAGTCAGCACAGCCTGTACGAGATGGATCTGGCATCCTGGCCTGAATCAGAGCGGGAGGTTCTTCAAGAACTGCTTCTCTCCGGATTTGAGCATCCGCTCTGGATCAGTTGGGTGGCCATGGCAGTGGCCGGCGGTGATCTTCCGACCTGTGATGATCATTGCAAAGACCATCTGCAACCACTTGAAGGGTCGAAGTGGAAGGCCGAGTTGGCGCTGAAAGCCTGTCAAAGAGCAGCTGATCTGTGGGAAGAGGAAGCTGATCTGGCCAATATTCTGCTCGCAGAGGCCTATTACAAAAATCAGCAGTACGACAAGGCCGTCGAGTATTTGCAAAGCGGCATGGCTGCAATACCTGACAAGAAGCAGCAGTTTCTGGATCTGTATCCAGATAAGGACTACTACATCAGCGAAGATGAAATGAACGAACGGCTCGAGAACTACAAACGGGCCCGAGCCGCAAACTAACGACAATCTACTGAACACGTTTTACTTTTCTGGAATTGAATTCCACAGGAGGCGATCGATGCGCACACATCACATCCCCAACATCAAATCAAGCCTGTTCGCCAGCGTATTTATCCTGGGCAGCATGACGGTTTCCGATCTGATTGCGGACACCTTTGATGTGCCCACTGAAGTGAGCACCATCCAGAGTGCCATTGCCATGGCCCAGGATGGCGACACCATTCTTGTCAGCCCCGGGACCTACGTCGGGCAAGTCAACCCGATGGGCAAGGCGATCGAGATCCGCTCGATTGCCGGGCCTGACCTGACCGTGATCCGCGGTGATGGCGATGAAGTCATCCGAATCATCAGTGGTGAAGGTCCTGCCACCCGGATCGAGGGTTTCACCGTCACCGGTGGCTCTAGCTTCGAAGGCGGCGGCGCCTTCATCCGCTATTCCAGCCCAACGTTTCGTTCCTGCCGGTTCGATGACAACGCGGTGGGCTATGGCGGAGGGCTGTACGTCGTGGACGCCTCACCACGGCTGGAGCACTGCACGATTCGTGGCAATTCGGCGTATCACGGTGCTGGCATCTGGAAGATTGAGTCCGGTGTGGTGGAACTCTCCTGGTGCCTGGTTGTCGACAATGTCGCGAGCGTCTGGGGCGGCGGCATCGTGTGCAATGGTGTCGAAGTCGATAACAGCATCTTCTGTAGCAACACGCCGGAACATCTTCATGGCTACATGACGGACTTGGGAAACAATCAGTTCGATCCAATCAGTTGTCACTACGACTGTGACGGCAATGGCCTGGCCGATGCGTGGGAACTCCAGGAAGGCCTGGTTGATGACTGCAATCTCAACGGCATCGCGGATGCCTGTGACATCGAGCAGGGCAGCAGCCTGGACTCCAATGACAACGGCGTACCCGATGAGTGCGATTGCCCCGAGGATGTCAACGGCAACGGCCTGGTCGATATCGAGGACATCCTGACCATCGTGGCCAACTGGGGTGGGACCAGCGACCTCGGGGATGTCGATGGTGACGGCGTAGTCGGCGTCAACGACATCCTGATCACCCTCGAGTCCTGGGGGCCATGCTCGGTGGGTGGCTGAACCATCACGGAAGCCTCGGCTCTACCCGGTCAGTTGGACGATGTTCGCCTGCATCCGGGCTGGGCTGAGGCTACCGATCACCACGGATGTGATCGCATCGGCCACGGGCGATTTCCGGAAGAGGAATCGCAAGCAGGCTTCCGGATCATCTCGTGATTCAGACTCTGCAAGCCAGACAGGTCAGAAGCACAAGGTCAAGCCCGGTGACACGCTGGGGCACTTGGCGCAGCAGTACTACGGAGC
>JAQWRC010000156.1 GCA_029243925.1 Phycisphaerales bacterium | reverse complement strand
GTACGAGATCTGCTGAGCCAGGATTCGCCGCCATCTGGCACATCAACCACAAGCCCGGGGCATCCGCTCACGGGCTCAATGAACTAAACGCTGATCGTTTCCTATGGATCCAGAACCGCTCCCAGCCAGTTTGATGTTCGCGCTCGCAGAATCGAGTGGCGGTTTCACTGCGCTCCAAACGGTCCTGCTGGCATTGATGCCCCTGCTGCTGCTTGGCAGCGCTTTCTTCAGTGGAAGTGAAACGGCCTTGTTCGGCTTGACCGCCGGAGAGCGTTTGGAACTGCGTCGACGGCAGGGCGCTGGACCTCGAGCCATTCTTTCGATGCTCCACAAGCCTCGGCTGCTGTTGATCATGTTGCTGCTTGGAAACATGTCGATGAACGTCTTGTACTTCGTCGTCAGTTCCGTGTTGATGATGAACAACATCTTCGGGTGGCTTGGTGACATCATCTTTGCGATCGCCGCGCTGCTGGCCATCGTGGTGCTCGGCGAGTTGGTGCCGAAGTTCATCGCCAACGGCGACCGCATCCGATTTGCTCGAACCATGGGCCCGATGCTGTACACGCTTCATCGTGGCCTGCTGCCTTTGTGGAAGGCCATCGATGTTCTGATCGTCACGCCGCTGAGCCGATTGACAAATCCAAATACGCAGCCACCGGCACTTTCAGGCGAAGAACTTCAGGCGCTGGTCGCGCTCTCGGGCCGCGAAGGCGTGCTGGATGCCAATGAACAGATGCTACTGGGCGATGTGTTGCGTCTTGGGCGCACTACCGTCCATCAGGTGATGACTCCTCGAACCCGAATGCACAGTCTTTCCGTCGATGCGACGGTCGATGATGTTCGCGATGCGGTTCGGAGCACTCGGCATTCACGACTGCCTGTTCACGAAGGGACACCTGACAGCATCGTCGGCATGCTGCACATCAAGGAATACCTCCAGCGTGCCGTGCACGAGCAGCCGAGCGTTCGCAACTCCATCGTTGACCCGGTCTACATTCCCGAAGTGACGACGCTCGACAAGGTGCTCGATCACTTCCAAAGCACTGGCACGCAATCGGCGATCGTCGTTGACGAGTACGGGGGCACGGCTGGGCTGATCACGCTCGGCAACATCATCAGTGAACTTGTCGGTGACATCGGTCCGGCTGCGGACAAACCCGAAGATCCACCTCGCAGCGTTGGGACCAACCAATGGAGTGTTGATGGAAACCTGAGCACGGCGTCGTGGCGTTCGCTGCTGCTGCCTGTCTTCGGCGCGCATATTCCCGCGACCGTCGGTGGCCTGGTGACCACACTGCTTGAGCGAACCGCCGTGCAAGGCGACGTCGTCGAGGTATCGAACCTGCGACTTGAGGTTCATCACGTTGAAAACGACCGCATCGCGCGTGTCCTGCTCACGCTTGTCGACCCTGAAGCGGGAGGCGACGCATGACTCCCCTGATGACCGGCGTATTCATTCTGCTCGCCGCTGTCGGCCTGGTCGGCAGCGCGTTCTATTCGGGCATGGAGATCGGGCTGTACACCATCAACCGGGTTCGGCTGACGGTGCGAGCAGGCCATGGTGATCCCAGCGCGGCATGGCTGCTGCAGCTCGTACAACGTCCTGCGACGATGCTCACCGTCCTATTGCTGGGCAACAACATCGCAAACTACCTCTCGTCATTCGGCATTGCGGGGCTGCTTGATGCTGCCGGCGTGTCTCCCATCGGGGCCATTGCCATCAACGCGGGCATTCTGATTCCGCTGCTGTTCATCTTCGGCGAGGTGCTTCCCAAGGATCTCTTCCGAACGCAGACGGACCGGTGGTCCTACAGGTGCGTCGGATTGCTGCAGTGGACATCGCGGGTTCTGCTGGTGATCGGGCTGCTGCCTCTGGTCACGGCTGTCACCCGGCTCTTCGGCCAAGGCGATCGCAGCAGTTCATTGGCCGAATCTCGTCAGCGTCTTGGCAGTCTGTTCAAGGAGGGCATGGGCGCAGGTGTGCTGAGTGAATCACAGAGCACGCTGCTCGATCGCGCTTTGGCCATGCGACATGTTCCGGTCACGGGTGAGATGGTGCCATGGTCGCAAGTGTGCTGTCTGGCCGCGGATCTCACTGGCGACGTGCGTCTTGACGCCATACGTGGTCAGCGCCACACGTACCTGCCGGTTACGGAGCCTGACGGTTCCGTCATCGGTGTCGTCTCTGCCCTGGACATCCTGCTGGACTCGGACAGACCGACCCGAACGCTGTTGCAGCCCCCACTGCATGTAAGTGATTCGTTGACGATTCCAGCTGCGATGGAGCGTCTTCGTTCCGAGCAGCGCGGCATGGCCATCATCGATGATCACCAGGGGCGACCATGTGGAATCGTGACCGTCAAGGATCTCGCTGAAGTGCTGACTGGCGATCTTGAGTAGGCGATCTACTCTCTGGTCAAGGTCTCAGTGCGCACGATCTCGCCTGGCAGCAGTGGAGTGGGACTTCCTTGGGCCCATTCATCGTGATAGTCCCTGTAGTGGGGTGAAAGATAATTCCCGCTTTGGCCCCCGGGTGTTTGCAGTATGCCCTGACCATCGTGCCCTGGGCTGACGACCAATCGAGCGCTTGCGCCGAATCGTGGGTGGGCGACGCGAACGGCATTGGGGTGGCCGGCCTGCGGGTGCACGGGCAGGTCCAAAGTCTCTCC
Source organism: Phycisphaerales bacterium (assembly GCA_029243925.1). Lineage (GTDB taxonomy): Bacteria > Planctomycetota > Phycisphaerae > Phycisphaerales > SM1A02 > SP202. Next base: position 834 of record JAQWRC010000156.1, on the reverse strand, counting down.
TGCCCAGGGGAATGCTTGTCCTGCGAAGTGGGTGAAGGACGAGCGGTTGAGTTCTCCCCAATCCTGATCAAGGGCGCCTTGAGTCTGCATGTCTGTGACGGCGAGTTCAAAGGCGGCTTCGTGCGCTTGATCCCAGTTGTCAAATCGCGCCGGCAGGAACTCCGTCGCATCCTCGGCGATGATTCGCCGCAGCGGACCTTCCGGGACGGATATGTTTGAACTTCCATTGGGCACCAGCGTGGACAGCACTTCGGACTGCAGCAGTCGATCGACTTTCAGCAGAATAGCCAGGCCACGTTGATCCGCATCGGCCGTACCGTTCCATCGTTCGATCTGTTGTCTGGCGTATCGTGCCAGTGCGCTTGAGTGATCCTTGGGAACCAGTTCCAGCAGGCGATCGCGCAAGGGGAACAGGTTTGGCATCGCCGTATCAAGTTGCATGGCGCCGAGGGCCGATTCATCGAGCAGTTCGTCACCGGCGAGCAGTTCGGCGATTCGATTCGCCCGATCGGGTTCGGCCCATTCGCGACCAAGGGCACGGGCCGTTTCCAGATCGGCCATCCGATTGTTGGCGCTGAAGAGCACGCCTGATTCGGGATCGATGATCAGCGGCCGCTGCGATTCATCAAGCCAGCCATCCCAGCCCACCCCTTCTTCGGCCCATGAGACGGGCACGGTTCCATCGTGACCGATGCGGCGAGGCAGTTTTCCGGTGACGACCCATGCGATGCGTCCATCGGCATCGGCGATCATCGCATTCTGCGGTGAGCCGTTGAGGTTGCGCATCACTTGGACGGCATCGTCAACAGTGCGTGCGTGCAGCATGCCTCCGAT
>JAQWRC010000370.1 GCA_029243925.1 Phycisphaerales bacterium | reverse complement strand
GGACATTTTCCTGATTTGGTTAATATTCTGGATTCGGCTTTGCCTGCTATCACATTCACCAAAGATGAAAATTTTATCTACTACACTACCATGCTTTGTTGGTCGGTTGGCAAACCAGAAATCACGCTCCGCTTCCCGATTAAATACTGGACGGCCGCTGATCAGATCATGAACAATGCCCCGAAGATTCTCTACATGTCCGGCGGCCAGTTGGGCTGTCCGATCGTGTTCCGTGGCAACGACGGTGCGGGGGGCCAGCTTGGTTCGACGCATTCGTGGTGTGTCGAGTCGCTGTATGCGAATGTGCCTGGACTCAAGATGATCATTCCCTCGGATCCCTATGACGCCAAGGGACTGCTCAAGAGCGCCATTCGAGATGACAATCCAGTGTTCTGCCTTGAATCGGAACGTCTCTTGTCGATCAAGGGTGATGTTCCCGAGGGCGAGTATGTCATTCCCATCGGTGAGTCAGTTGTTCGGCGCAGCGGTTCGGATTGCACCTTGGTTGCCTTCGGGCGGACGGTGTACTTCTGCCAGCAAGCGGCGGAAGAGCTGGCCAAGGAAGGCATCGACTGTGAGATTCTGGACATGCGCTCCATACGACCGCTCGATCTTGATTCGATTGTCAAATCAGTGAAGAAGACGAACTACTGCGTCGTGGTGGATCAGTCATGGTCCTTCGCGTCGATTGGTTCCGAGATTGCCGCCGAGGTGCATCGGGCGTGTTTTGACGATCTGGACAATCATGTCCACCGCGTGCACAACGACGACGTGCCAGCGCCGTATTCCCATGATCTCGAACAAGAGATGCTTCCCAACGCCAGGAAGATCTGTGAAGCTGTTCGTGCCGCGACCTACAACGCCTGAGACCTGTTCGGAGCGACTCATGCCAATCGAGATCACCATGCCGAGGCTCTCCGACACGATGGAGAAGGGCACCATCGTGAAGTGGCATGTTGCAGCCGGTGACGCGATCGCGTCCGGCGATGTGCTTGCCGATGTCGAGACCGACAAGGCCACGATGGAGATGCAGTCCTACGATGACGGAACCATGGCGACGATCATGATTGGCGAAGGACAGCCGGTCGAGATCGGCACGGTGGTTGCCGTTATGACTGAAGAGGACGAATCGCTTGATGATGTCGCGATCAGTCCTCCTGCTCCCGCCGACAGTGCTGCAGCAGCACCTGCTCACAGTGATTCCCAGCCGGAACCCGCAAAGGCCGAGGTGGTTGAGCCTGCGGCATCGGCTGTGACTCGCCACGGCAATCTGCGTGTTTCCCCTGTGGCACGCCGACTTGCAGACGAGCATGGCGTGGACCTCAAGACGCTGACTGGCTCCGGTACGCTGGGGCGAATCGTCAAGCGTGATGTTCTGTCCGCGGTGGGGATCACCAGAGAAACGGCTGCGGCGGTTCCGCCATCAGCAACGCCCATGGCACAGGTTCCCGCGGTGCCGGTTGTTTCAGCAACGCCGGTCGAGGCGCAGGCGGCTCCCATGCCGGTCAAGGCCTCGGAGATGCCCGCCGTCGAGGGCTATGGATTGCAGGCGTGGTCAGAGCCTCTTTCCGGAATGCGTCAGACCATTGCACGGCGGCTGGTCGAATCGAAGACCACCGTTCCACATTATCAAGTGAGCATGGCGTTCAACATGGATCCCATGGTTGAGCTTCGTGCGCAGTTGAATACGCAGTTGGCCCCGCACAACGTGAAGCTGTCAATCAATGACCTGCTGGTCCGCTGTTGTGCTCTGGCGATGTATACCAATCCGCTCATGAATGCGTCATGGGGTGGGGACTGCATCAACTACCACTCGAATGTCAATGTCGGCATTGCCGTCTCACTGCCTCCGGAGCGAGGTGGCGGTCTTGTGGTGGCAACCATTCGCAATGCGGATCAAAAAAGTCTTCGCATGATCAATGCCGAGTCTCATGCCCTGGCCAAGAAGGCGAGGACAAAGGGATTGACGGTCGATGAGATGGGGGATTCGACCTTTACCGTTTCGAAT
>JAQWRC010000369.1 GCA_029243925.1 Phycisphaerales bacterium | reverse complement strand
GGACTCATCTGTTCGAACGAGTCCAGTCAGCCGCGCCAAAGCTTTCCGTGCCTTTTGCAGGTCCGCAATCGTGCCTCGGCCGATGTATTTCGTGTACTCCTTGAGCGCCTCAAGAGCACGGTCGAGCTTAGCTCGCCATACCTCCTGATACGAAGCCATCGTGGCCATTTTATCGGTTTCAAGTCGACGGTACTCACGCACATTCAACAACAAGGCGAGATCATTGAGGTTTGATGCGGTACCGTCACTGATCAACAAGTCCTCGCAAGGAGTGGCCGAGAACTCGTAGCCGAACATGATGTTGCCCGTCCTAACGTGGCGAATCTCCGCTCCATATCCGAAATCCGGACGAATGGGAATATCGCCATTGAAGTTGTTGTACCAGACTGGCTCACGTCCTTTGCAACTGAAACTCAAGGCTCCAGTCGGGTCAAGCAGGCCATGCAGCAATGCTTCGGGGTGACCTCCATAGGACATCATGCCCTTGGCAGCACCGAACCATGCCTTTTGCATCTTGGACCGCACATCGGGATCAGGGAACTGAATCATTGACCAGATTTCACCAAGGCTGCCCAGGTCGCCGTCGGGATGCATGTACATGTCTTCCCAACTGAGCGCGAGCAGTGCCGCGGGGCCGGTTGCATCCTTGACCCACATGACCTGCCGAATATCTTTTGGAATCTGCTGATGGAAATCCAACACCATCTTCTCTTCATCATCCATCAATGACGTGATGAGTTCCTTGCGTCGGTACGGGTCGTCTTTCCATGTATCAGTATCGACATTACCACCCATCCAGTAGTTGATCATCGTGTCGCCATTCATACTGCTGTCAAGCTCGATGATGACGAAGTCGGGGCTGAGTGACTTGATTTCTTCAATGGCATCTTCATACAAGCCCGAGCGGATGTCGGTGCCGATCTGCCCATGCATCGGGATGACGTAGAACGTCGCCACATCCTCTGATTGCACAGATGATTCCGGCGCAGAACTCTCTGACTCTCCAGAGGCCGGCTTGGGCTTCGCCTGTGACGAGGATGAGCTGGCGGGCTCGTCCGCATCTGGGAGCACCACATCACGATCAATCTTGAGGATCGATGCCTTGGGCAACGTCATCGTGACGGAAATGCCAATATCAGGATTCAAGTAATCGAAGATCACCGCTCCATTGGTTTCTTTGACGATCTGCCCATGCAATACGCGGCCATCGGTCAAGTGAACGATGTCCTCCGTAGCTGCCATGGCACCATTCGCAAGCAGGAGTGAGAAGGTCAATCCCAGCAGCAAACTGAGGGTGCGAAATGCATTCCAAGGCTGATTTCGAAACATGAGTCGATCCTGTCATTCATGACCACAGAAGGCGAAATGGGTCACTGGGAGTCAAAAACTGCAGGACACCAATCTGGGCCCTGAGAGCGTTACTTAAGTATATGACGGGCAAGGCCCGAGCATGTTTCATTTCATGGGGTTAAAAATGAGCCTCACCGTCCAAATTTCATCCAGAATTGGACATTTCAAGCCCCAAAGCCACCCCTTCTGACCGTGTGGTCAGCCGATCCTCCAACTGCGCGTCATAAATTGCATCCAGAACATCTCCAAAGCCAGGGCCGGGATTCAGCCCAGCTTCGATCAGGTGCTGCCCCATCACCAGAGGCGCTGGTGCCAATCCGGACGGCGTCGCAGCCAATCGCTTCACCTCATGCTCTATGGCTTCCACCTGCGCAGCATGATCTGCCGCGAACAAACAGAGCGCATCCTTGAACACTGGCGAAGAGGCAAGCCGTTTCCTGCGTGCAATGTCCATCTCCTCCCATTCGAAAGAGATCATGCGGTGGGCCTTCACGATCGACTCCAATCTGGCTCGCTCCTGATTGGAGCAGACCAGACGATCTCCCACCCCCTCGCATCGAGAACCATCCACGGCATCAACGCCATAGCGATCCAACAGCCATGCCGCCAGCGCGGGTTCGAATCGGTTCGGTGAGGGCGATGGATCAACGTCATCAAGATGTGCGCATCGCGACATGCCGCCATGGGTTGCAGCATCTCCAAGAATCGCGACATCCAACTCGAGTGCCGCCAGCAGATCCACCGCACGCACCAAGAGTCCGCCGGTGCACATTCGCCGCACTTCCTGCCCGACACGCTCAGATGAAACTCCGGACAAGGAGCCGGCCTGATCTCGTATCGCATCGGCAGTTGGCGGATCAATTTCAAGATCGTATCGAGCGGCAAATCGAACCGCACGAAGCATGCGAAGGTGGTCTTCAACGAATCGATTGGCCGGTTCACCGATTGCTCGAAGTCGCCTTGCCTCCAGATCGTCCTGCCCGCCGACATAATCGACGACTCGCCCATCTGCGGGATCTTCGAACATCCCATTGATGGTGAAGTCTCTTCGTTTCACATCCTCATGTTCATTGGTGAACTCGACATGATCTGGATGACGATGATCAGAAGATGAACCTTCCGTTCGGAAGGTGGCGATCTCGATCACATGTCCGTGAGACCGAACGAGCATGACGCCGAACGACTCGCCGACAAGCCTGGCTCCGGGGAAGACGCCACGCACTTCATCCGGAACGGCATCGGTCGCGATGTCATACTCCGTCGGCTCGATTCCCAGCAAACGATCACGAACACAACCGCCGACGAAATAGGCGACATGGCCTGCATCACGAAGTCGCTGCACCAGATCCGCAGCAGCTGCACGTATCGTGCGATTGTCTCGAGACTCTGAACTCACGACGTCGCCTCACC
>JAQWRC010000368.1 GCA_029243925.1 Phycisphaerales bacterium | reverse complement strand
TCCATCTTCGTTCGTCTCCTCATCGGTTTCGGTGATGGCGTCTCTGAGGATGATGACTTGCTCATCATCATCGAGTCGGCTGACGGGCTCGACGACTTTTCCATCCTCATCAAGTCTGGTGTCGGCCTCGGCCGTCTTTCGAGCAGCCTGTTCCTGCAACGCCTTGTAGATCTCTTTTCCATCCATCCCCGTGACGGCCTCGCAGACCTTGGAGATTTCGCCGATGTAGCGTTCGAACACGCTGCGACGCTCGGCTTCCTTCTTCATGCGGCTGCGGCGTCTGAGATAGATCCCCAGCTTGCGTCCACATTCCTGAAGCGCCAGTCGCATCTCCTTGCGGATTTCGTCGTAGTCGGCGATGGCTTCCTTGGATTCACTGGTGAATGGAACCCATACGCTGGCCATGTGGATGAGCACGACAAGAGGACCCACCGGCATGCCGTTTCGAGGCTGGGACAGGCCGTAGTTCTTCCAGGAGGTTTCCATGACGGCCTTGAAGGAAGAGCAGGCCGATTGTTGATACAGCAGTGGGACCCGGTTGGCGAATCGAAGAACTCGTGCCGATTCCTCCGAGGAGAGCTTTCCTCCGTAGGCAATCGCCACTTCGATCTGGAAAGGATTTCCACGATATACCGACGGTGGGCGTGTGGCGGCGGAATAGAACTCGCCCTTGACCTCCTTGAGCAGCCCTGCCAGCATGGCTCGCGAGCCGATGGGGACCAGGCAGTCCGTGGGAGGCGCCATGATCGAGGTTTCCTGGATGGCGTTGTACAGAGCCTCCGCCTCATCATGGCCAAGCGTGTTGATGCGAGATCGAGGCGTGAGTGTCTTGGAGGTCTTCTTGTCTGCGGTCTGGATGAGCTCGCTGGCCTTGCGTTGACCGACGCGGGAAAACTCGTTCTGCAGGAAGGAAGTCACATTCCCTCCGTCCGCTCTTTCCATCATCTGTATCAGTGTGCCCAGTTCGATTCCCTTCGGATGGGGCTTGATCTCCCGTGCTTCTTCGGGAAGTTCATCGACACCGCGGGGGAATTCCATCGTTTCATTGGCGGGATTCACATACACGAACCAGGCATGGGGGTTGGCGATCGCCGTCTGTTCGAGATATTCATCTACAGACTGCTTCCCCTTCTGATAGCGACCTTCCATCTCGATGGTGACCATGGTGCCATGGCCTTCGGGGAAATACTTGTCGGCGTTCGAGGATTCCCGGTCCGTCACGACTTCAGGCTTGTTCTTCGATGTGTCTATCTTGAGGGTGACTTCATGCGCCGGTTTGTTCTTCGTCTTGGAGATGATCTTGACGGGCTTGCCGGTCGTCATGAGGCCGTACATGCCAGCGGCGGAAATACCAATGCCCTGTTGCCCTCTGGACATCTTCATCCGGTGGAACTTCGATCCATAGAGAAGTTTTCCGAAGATGTTCTCGATCTGCTTCCGGACGATACCCGGACCGTTGTCCCTGATGGTGACCTTGAATCGAGACTCGCTCAGCTGGAGAAGGGTCACATGGATTTCGGGAAGAATGCCGCCTTCTTCACAGGCATCCAGGGCATTGTCGACGGCTTCCTTGACGGTTGTCAGCAGTGCCTTGCGAGGGTTGTCGAATCCGAGAAGATGACGATTCTTGGCGAAGAACTCACTGACCGAGATATCTCGTTGCCTGGAAGCCATCTCCTCGGCAGTGGCACGTTTACCTGATTTGCTTGCAGCCTTTGGCATGTCTCATCGGGCCATCCCAGAATTGGAGATGGCACTGCTCATCCTTGTGCTTTGCGGGCATCCTTGCCTGACCCGTTACGGCCCCACTTTACCAAGCGATGGGGATGGGGGTTGGGGCCCCACGTCTCGGCTGTTTTCGGTAGAATTCCTCTCCTCGAGCCGGGAAGGGCCCGCTCGTATTAGAACATCGCCCCACGGGGCACGAACTGGAGCCGAGACTCATGGAAACCACCCTCATCATCCTCAAGCCCGACGCTGTTCAACGAGGTCTCATCGGCCGGATCATCAGCCGTTTCGAGGACAAGGGCCTCCAGGTCGTCGGCACCAGGCTCATGAAGATCTCACCTGAGTTGGCAGCGAAACACTACGAGTCCCATGAGGGAAAGCCTTTCTACCCTGGCCTGGTCAGTTTCATGACCTCCTCACCGGTAGTCGTTCTGGCACTTCGAGGTGTTGGAGCCATCGCCATCTGTCGCAAGATGATGGGGGCCACCTTCGGTTCAAATGCCGAGCCGGGAACAATTCGAGGCGATTTCGGTGTGTCCAACAGCTTCAATCTGATCCATGGAAGTGATAGTCCCGAGGCGGCCAAACATGAACTGGGCCTGTTCTTCTCGTCCGAAGATCTCTTGGATTGGGACAGGGCCGGAGAGGGATGGATCTACGATCTGTCCGGTGACGAACCAGAGTAGGGCTGTTACAAGAGCTTCGCCATCATCAGACAATCGAAATAGTCGTCATTCAGTTTCCTGAATTCTCGAATGATGCCTTCCTCTTCGAAACCAAGATTCCTGTACAGCGCGATGGCATTTTCATTCGTTGTGTACACATGCAGTTCGACCTTCTCAAGGCCGAATTCCTCTGCTTGTCTGATCGTCTCCTTCAGCAGCAACGTATCGATGCCCTTGCCCCGATACCCAGGCAGTACGCCCATGCCCAGGCCACCGCGATGGTGGAGTCTTGGATTTCTCTCAGGAATCACATCGCACCAGCCGATCACCTGCTCATCCTTCACGGCATAGAACACCGGGCCGCCACTTGAAATAAGCCGCTGATGAATCTTCCTGACCTTTTCAAGGGATGGCGCTTCCACCATTTCGATGTAGATCTGCTCGTTCGCGACAAAGTCGAGCACCTTGTGGAGGCTCTCGATGTATCGGATGTCACCAGGGATGATTTAAATGTCACTCATCGGCACTAGTCATTCATACAAAGGTACTAGCCACTGGGGGATTTAAGCATGTTTAAACGAGGCGAGGCCCTTTGAATCGTTCAAACCGGTCAAAAATTTTCCACCAAAGCCCCTTTTTGAGGTCATAAGGGTCTGTTTTATTCAAATCCTGTATTTAAAACGTCTTATAGCGCCTAGTGACGAACAAAGCTGGGTTTGGTGCGTTTTATAGGGGACGGGCAAGGGTGGAGAGACCATGTCCTCATCCCGTAAGGGTTCGCGACCGACTCGTGATCTGATCACACCGCGTCCCCTGGGTCCGTCGAAGCGTGCATATGTGTGTACGCACTTTCGTCACGCCCTACGGGAGCCCCCCTTCCAATGGTTAAGCGATCAACCCCTCGTATCACGTCATCGTCAATCTCAGCCGACTCGCGTCCTCGCAGGTCACCATCCAAACATAAGCAATCCGGTCGACGCCGCGTCAATGCGGCCGAAAGACGCCGTGCGATGTCGCTGGTGCCGGAGCCGGTGTTCTACATGGACTCCCCAAGCTTCCATGAGTCGGATGCCCACAAGAGCCTCTTCGAGGAAGCTGCAGCGGTGAAGCTGCCGGACACGGGCTGGTATCAGCCACTTGTCCACCAGTCCACTTCCGACAATCAGGCCAAGCAGGCCAAGAGTCAG
>JAQWRC010000143.1 GCA_029243925.1 Phycisphaerales bacterium | reverse complement strand
TACCGCGGCTACGATTCTGCGGGAATGGCGGTGATCAATGATGAAGGGCAGATCGGCGCCATCAAATCGAAGGGCCGCGTCATGGTCCTTGAGAATCGGATTCAGCAGGAAGGTGGCCTTGCCGGATGCATAGGCATTGCGCACACCAGATGGGCGACGCATGGAGAGCCCAATGATGTCAATGCGCATCCTCACGGCGACGATGCCAAATGCGGGCACGGAATCCAGCTTGTTCACAATGGCATCATCGAAAACCATGGGGTCCTGAGGACGTGGCTGCTGGAACGGGGGCATGTCTTCACGTCTGAGACCGATACGGAAGTCTTGGCCCATCTCATTGGCGAGTTGTACGACGGAGACCTTGAGATCGCAGTGCAGACTGCATTGCGCGAAGTGACCGGTGCGTATGCAATCGCGGTCCTTTGCAGCGGGGAGCCGGACGTGCTTGTCGCGGCCCGGAAGGGGTCGCCGCTGATGGTCGGCGTTGGCAGTGACGAGTACATCGTTGCGTCGGATTCCAGCGCAATCGTCGCCTACACGAATCGAGCCATTGACCTTGAGGACGAGACCGTCGTGAGGTTGACTCGGGACAGCTTCCGCACCGCTACGGTTGAGAATGTGCCGGTGACGGCCAAGCTCATGGAGCTCGAGGTCGACCTCGAGCAGATTGAACTGGGTGAGTACGAGCATTACATGCTCAAGGAAATTCATGAGCAGCCACAGGCGATTCGGCGCTGCTGCAAGGGCCGAGTCGATGAGAAAACCGGGCGTGTCGTGCTTGGCGGCATTGCTGATTTCGCGTCCAAGTTGCAGCAGGCGAAACGCATCATCTTCCTGGGGCAGGGCACGGCACTGCATTCGGGAATGGTGGGCGAGTACATCCTTGAGGACCTCGCCAAGATCCCAGCCGAAGTCGACTATGCCAGTGAGTTCCGCTATCGCAATCCGATCGTCGAGGAAGGAACCGTCGTCGTCGCCATCAGCCAGTCCGGTGAGACGATCGACACGCTCAATGCGACACGTGAGTCGCACCAGCGTGGCGCGCTGACCCTTGGTCTGGTCAACGTCGTGGGATCGACGATTGCCCGGGAGACCGATGCGGGCGTCTATCTACGCGTCGGACCGGAGATCGGCGTCGCTTCAACGAAGGCCTTCATCGGGCAACTTGCTGCAATCACGCTGCTGGCCATTTCACTTGGCCGATCCAGATATCTGTCGGCTGATACCACGAAGGAACTGCTGAATCAGCTGCTCGCGATGCCTGATCACATCCAGAGTGTGATTGATGGCAGCGATGGCATCCGGGAGGTGACGGCGAAGTATGTGGACCGGGAGAATTGGCTGTTCCTCGGTCGGGGGTCGAACTTCCCGGTTGCACTCGAGGGTGCGCTCAAACTCAAGGAGATCAGTTACATCCACGCCGAAGGCATGCCTTCGGCAGAGATGAAGCATGGTCCGATTGCGCTCATTGATGATGGGATGCCGGTGGTCGTGGTCGCGACGCGAAACAGTCAGTATGAGAAGGTGCTGTCCAACATCGAGGAAGTCCGAACTCGTGGCGGACACGTCATTGCCGTTGCCACCGAAGGCGATACGGCGATCGCCGAGTTGTGCGAGGACGTGTTTTACGTGCCGGACGTTCCGGAGGTGCTGCAGCCGATGTTGACGGTTGTTCCGCTGCAGCTGCTGGCGTACCACGCGGCTGTTTTGCGAGGCAAGGATGTGGACCGTCCACGTAATCTCGCCAAATCCGTGACGGTTGAATGACGCATCGCGTGACGAGCTGGGCCATTTCCGACTCGATCGAGTTGTCGTTTGCTTCGCCGATCCTGGTCGGCGTCTTGAACGTCACCCCAGACAGTTTTTCGGATGGCGGGCGATACCACGATCCATCTGCAGCAGTACGGCATGGGCATGAACTCATTGAAGCGGGGGCGTCGATGCTTGACGTGGGTGGAGAATCGACCCGGCCCGGCGCAGAGCCGGTCCCCGAGTGTGAGCAGATCCTCAGAACCCAGTCTGTCATACAGGAGCTTCGATCCGCCACGGCCATACCGATTTCGATTGACACGACGCGCGCAGCTGTTGCCGAAGCTGCGCTCGATGCGGGAGCAGACGTGATCAATGATGTGTCCGGTGGCCTTGATGATCCGGCCTTGCTGCCATTGGCGGCGCGGCGTGGTTGTGGGTTGGTGCTGATGCATCGTCGTTGTCGTCCTGCTGAAGACGCCTGGTCTGACGCGTATGCGTCGGATCCGATCTACGGAGATGTCACGCTTGATGTGCGGGACACACTTCTTGCGCTTGCAGATCGTGCGATCGCGGCCGGTGTGGACGCCTCCCGCATTGCGATCGATCCAGGGCTTGGTTTCGGCAAGAGTGTCGGCCAGAACTGGGAACTCGTTGCGAGGATGCGAACCTTGGTTCATGCCGGATATCCGGTGCTGGCGGGTGCGAGTCGCAAGAGTTTCATTGGCGCGGTTACTGGCCAGTCCGAGCCATCAGAGCGGGTTGTCGCTTCGGTGGGCACCGCCTGCTGGCTCGCGGGGTGCGGGGTCCAGATGCTTCGAGTCCACGATGTTGCAGAAACCGCCGTGGCCATCCAATCAACTCAGGGCATTCTGAATGCTGGGCGGGCATGTCTTGGGTTCATGCTTGAGGCCACATCGAGCCCTGCTACCATGTCACATCCATTCGATGACAAAAATTGAAATCACCTACTCCGGAGAGCAGAACCGTGGCCAGTGAAGCAGTGTTGACCCTGACTGATGATTCCTTTGAAAGCGATGTGCTTGGCGCAGCAGAACCCGTGCTTGTCGACTTCTGGGCTGAATGGTGCCAGCCGTGCAAGATGCTTGCACCAGCGATGGACGAAATCGCCGAGGAGTACGCCGGACGAGCCAAGGTTGGCAAGATGAACATCGATGATCACAAGGTGATCGCGTCCCAGTTCAACATCATGTCGATTCCAACCGTCCTGCTCTTTCACGATGGGCAGCTGAAGAACACCTTCGTCGGCCTTTCCGGCAAGGACAAGTTCACAGGTGCATTGGATGAACTGCTGTAAGGGCCCATGCCAGTTCGCGGCTCTGGTCGCTGGCTGCATGCTTTCCGGTGCAGCGGCGCAGGTTGCTGAGCCGGAAGGGATCACTGCAGCTGATCTCGCCCGCCTTCGTGTAATTGAAGCGTTGGATGTTTCGCCCGACGGCGGGAAAGCCGTCTGTGTCGTGCGTGGTGCGGATCGAGAGATTGCATCCGGCCAATGGCAGGAAGTACGACAACTGGTGCTGGTCGATCTGGTGCGTGATGATCAGCAGCCTACGCAGTTGACGCACGGCATTCGTCAAGACGTGTCGCCCGTATTTGGGCCTGACGGTCGACGGATCGCATTTGTCCGCCACACAGAGGATGCAGGTGCCCAAGTGCATGTCATGGCTGTTGGTGGTGGCGAGCCCATCAGGTTGGCGATCGTTCCGGGTGGAGTAGACCCCGCCGCGGGGCTGTCCTGGTCTCCGGATGGTCAGAGCCTTCTGGCGACCGCGTACCGGTTCAGTGTTGCAAATGATGCATTGTCGAGTGCGGATGCGGAGATGGAGGCGCGGCTTCGAACTAACGTTGCTGCGGGTGATCCTCGCATCGAGCGATCAACTGACCACCGCGTCTTTGGCGGGGACGCTACGCGTGAGCCAACGCTCTGCGTGCTTGATGTGGATGATCCACATGCATCGGTCAATTACCCGACGACCGGTACGGCTCGAGATGGCGTCTTCACTTCACGTGGGGACGCGGTGTTGTGCACCTGGGCGGTCGCTGATGACACGCATCCCGGGCGTGGTGAGCGGACGGTCATTGCGAGAATAGAGTTGAGCGGCGACGTGGAGCCAGAGATTCTCTCCAGTGAGCCCAACTGGGATCTGTTCCAGCCACGCCTTGCTCCCGATGGTTCGGTCATCGCCTTGCTGGGGCGTGCTCGCCACAGCGCACTGTTGGAGCCGCAGCGAGTAGGCATGGTTGTTCCCGGCGAACAGACTCCCTACTGGTTGACCGGAGACGAGATACATGATCGTTCTGTGATCGAGTTTGATTGGGAACGCGGCGCAGACCGCCTGTTGTTCACGTCACGTCAGGATGGGGGCGTCGACTTGTCGATGCTCAGCCATACGTTGCTGACCGAACCTCGTGTCCTGATTGGATCGCAGAGCGAACCGCCGATCGGTGTCGGTGCTTTTTCCAGTGGCGGCGCGATCATCGCCTTCGCCCGGACGTCCGTGGACGCCCCTTCTGAACTATGGGTACTGAATGCTTCTGGGCAGCAGCGGCGTTGGAATCCAAACAGCTGGCTGGCACAGCGTGCATTGACTCTGCCGGAATCCGGATGGGCGGCCCCCGAGGGCGAGCCTTCAGTTCCGTGGTGGTTGTTCCGACCAAACGGAACTGCATCGCAGGACGATATCCCTTTGATTGTGCTTTTCCCGCCGGGGCCAGGTCGCATGTGGGGACCGGGAATACTTGAATGCTGGTTTCGTTCCCAGTGGCTGACGTCTCAGGGATGGGCGGTGCTGTACGCCAATCCACGTGGTTCTGCAGGGTATGGTCGTGCAGTACGACGCGGCATCTTTCGTGATCCGTCGCGTGGCCCATCACGGGACATGTTGTGGGCGATTGATTCCATGCAGGAGCAGTACCCGGGCATCGGTCAAAGTCGGGTGGCCATGATGGGTTCATCGCTGGGCGCTTTGGCGGCCGGGTGGGCGATTGCAGCCGGCGATGTCGATGCGGTCATATTTGAAAATGGTGTGTTCCATCTCCCGACACATATCGCGCAGCATGAAGAGTGGTCGGCGATGGTCGAGTTGCTTGGTGGACTGCCGCAGGATCCGACGGCACATCGCACGATGCTTGATGCGGATCTGCTGCCCCATCTTGGGCACTTGGATGCGCCAGTCCTGTTGGTCACCATGGGTGAAAACGCGTTGGCTGAGGTGGAGAGCGATCTGCTCTATCGATTGCTGGCGTTGGCGCACTCGGATGTCGAGCGGATTCGATATGTGCCAGTTCCTGGCGGGCCGACGGTGCACCAGCAGCTGGATGAAGCCGATCGCATTCTGATCTTCTTGCAGCGTCATCTGCAATAGAACCTGCCTGCAGCCCCCAGAGGGCCTCTCTGATCGGCGTCTGCTTGATCAGCGGCTGAGAGCGGGTATCCTGTGCCGCTTCGCCTTGTATTGAAGGCGATATCCATGGGGCCGTAGCTCAGTTGGGAGAGCGCCTGCATGGCA
>JAQWRC010000142.1 GCA_029243925.1 Phycisphaerales bacterium | reverse complement strand
TACCGCGGGAGTCGTTCAGCCTTCTTCAGTGTGTACGCCTCGATGGTGGACGTGATTTCCGTATTTTTAGAACTGATGTTGATCTGCATATCAGTCTTCCCTTTCTTCTTGTGCGTCTCCACCCATTCCGCTCAGCTTTGGTACCGATGCTGTTCCGTTCATCTTCTGCCCATCGGGCCTGAGGACTCCTCCGCTGACTGCGAATCCAATGGCTTCTTCGACTGAGATTGGTAGTTCGATGATATCGGCTCGGGGGATCGTGATTGTGTAGCCGGTAAACGGAGTTGGAGAACTGGGAACGAAGACGGTGACGGAGTCTCCTGATTTCGCGGAGATCGAGCGCATGGACGTACCGGTTTGGAATCCGACCGACCAGATGCCTCTTCGCGGATACTCGACGGCGACGACTCGGTTGAACTGCACCGACTGTTCCTGGCTGAAGAGGAAGTCCACGACCTGCTTGACCCACGAGTAGATCTTTTTCACGACCGGGATGGAACCAATCAATCGTTCCAGATATCGGTACAGAACGCGCCCGATGAATCCGCCGACGAGCCGGCCTGCGATATAGACGGCGATAATCGCCACCAGCAGCCCGATGATGTGGATGTACCAGTGTTCGTCCCACCACGACGTGACAACACCCTCTCGCCATTGATTGACGAGGGCGCCATCCTGAGAGAGATCGTGCGGTACCAGCCCGGCTTCTCGGCGAAGCGACTCGAGTTTGGTTTCCGTTGCCTGAAGATCAGCAAATGAGGCCAGCCCTGCCCACATGTCCATCAGTCGAACGAGGCACCATTGCAGGCCTTTGTTGATGGGTTGTGCAATTGCTGAATCCACCCATTGGTAGGCCTTCACGAAGAGCCACAGTGTCAATGCCGAAGGCAGTACGACAGCTAATCCGCGCAGGAAGAAGCGTTTGAAGTGCCCCTTGGCAGTAGTTTTTTTCTTGTCTGTGGCCATTGCGTTGTTCAAGTTCCTTGGGACCTACGTTGTTTCAGCAGTTCATCGTAGCGTGATGGACCAAGCAGTGTCAGGCTGGAGGTGCGATTCTGACAGCGTCATCCTGGAGCGTAAGTCTTCCGTCAGCGAAGAGTTGTATTGCTTCTGGGAAGGCTGTGCATTCTTGTTCAAACACTCGTGCAGCCAGAGTTGCAACATCGTCTTCAGCCAGCACCGGGCACGCCCGTTGCAGGACGATCGGCCCAGCATCGTAGATCGAGTTCACGAAGTGAACGGTGCAGCCGGAGACGGGCACATTGGCAGCAAGCACTGCGGCATGCACTTGGCTTCCATACATGCCCGGGCCACCAAAGGCGGGCAGCAGGGCTGGATGGATGTTCAGAACACGTCCATCCATCCAAGGGTCAATTCGAAGCAGTTTCAGCCAGCCGCACAGGCAGACCAGATCATGGCGATCGGGCGCGAGCAGATCGCTGGCGGCCTCGCCCGTGGTCGCGATGGTGACCTTGAGTCCACGTGCTTCGCATCGCTCGACGCCAGCGCAGTCCTCGCGAGACGCAATCACCAGATCAATGCTGGCATCAAGTGTGCCCTCGTCGATCAGATCCTGCAGATTCAGGACGGTTCGTCCTCCGCCACTTATGCAGGCTGCAATGCGCAGCGAGTCACTCACGAGGCATCCTCGGGCGAGAGTGTTGAGGGGTTCGACCAGGGGATGGGTTTGCCATCCGCGTCGACGCTGACCATCGTCAGTGATCCCTGAGTGACCAGTTCCGTCTTGCGCTCGTTGTATCGGTCGGACCAGACTTCGACGCTGATCTGCAATGATGTTTCACCTTCATGGCTGACGCGTGTATAGAGCGCCACCACATCACCACAGTAGACAGGTCGCCTGAACTCAATGGCATCAAATGCAACAGTGACCCATCGGTGTATCCCATGTTGTCTCGCTTCATCGAAGCCCGCCTGGTCGATCAAAGAGAGGATGACCCCACCAAAGATCGTGCCGTAGGCATTCGTGTCCTTGGGCATCATGTGGACGCGAAGAGCCGGTCTTCCGGTCGGTTGCTCAGTCATGAAAGACATCATCGGTGGAGTTCGCCAAGTTCACAACCCAGCGATGATCAAGCCGCCAGCGAGCGAGGAGCCGTTCAAAGAAAATGTCCACTTGCGCGGTTTCAGCCGCCATGTTCAGCTCAGCGTCGATCCAGTCAGGCAGGAGCCAGGAGATCAATGCGATGGCCTGAAATCGAGCCGGCCATGATCCAATCGCCGCCAGTTCCAGTAGTGGCTCCAGCAGTGAAAGATCACCAGCAAGCATTCGGCAGTACACGGGATAGAGCGATATGCCATCAGGTACGGGCAACGCTCGGTGTGCGAACTCAGTGGGATGTTCGCCATTCCATGCTGGCCCGATTGCATCGATGGCGAGTCGCATCACGGTCCGGGCTGCAGCATCGTCCTCGATGATCATGGCCTGCTCAATCACGAGAGGATCGAGCCGCTCGTGAGCTGCCAGCAGCGCTCCGGCCAGTCGTCGTCGGCATCCAGGTGGTGGGTCGATGCCCATATTCGGGTCAATGCCCGAGTCGAGATCTCCCAGCCATCGCTCGGCGACCGTTCGACGCTGCAAGGCATCGTCCAGTGCTGCTGCGGAGCGCACTGAAATCAGCAGCAGCGCATCCTGGTCGTCGAGGTGCTCATGCCAGGCAGCCAGCGATTGATTGTTCTCTGAATCGCTGTTGGACTGATTCGGTGCCATCTCGATTCGAAGAGGATTGTGACCATGTTCAAACAGATACTGGTAGTGCAGGCCCCAATCAGCACGCTGATGTGGAAGTTGCGCGAGCATTGCGGGGAGTACAGGTCGAACTCCACTCCAGCTCATCATCGCATTGAATCCTCGCTGGGCAACCGCCGGGTCGGGGTGGTTGAGGAGTACGCCGCCGACCTCGAGCATGGCATCAGTGGGAGCGTCTGCGGGCGCCTGCTCAACGAGCGTGATCACGTCCTCGGTATCCATGATGTGCGATCGCCACAGCAAGAGTTCCATGTACCGGGTCATCAGCGTGGGCGGCTGCGTGTCCCAGCCCCATGACTGTAGATGTTGAAGCTCTCGTGCGCCGTGGAGCAGCGCTTCCGGTGGAGCGTTCACCAACACGTGATTGAGTTCAGGTAACGGCAGGGGAGACGGCTCGGACTGCCACCAGTTCCACGCGGCTTCTCGACAATCGAAGTCATTCGAGGCGACGTCACGAATTCGATCGGTCGTTCGCCACATTGGAACCAGCCACAGAGCGATCGCAACTCCGGCGACGAGTGCGATCAAGGAGGTCAGTGTCAGCCATGGTTTCTGATTCATGGCGCGTTGTTCTTGGCGTGTCCGTACCGGATCATGTTGCACAGAAGGTGCTTGGCATAGGATTGCGTGTAGCCGTGGACGCCCCAACGGGGAACTCCCAGAAGTGCATGGGTCAGGTCCTCACGACTGAAAAACAATCGCGCTGTTCCATCGATCGTCATGCATCGAAGACGAGGATTCGTGGCCGCACCGGCAAAGATTTCAGTGATTGAATAGGGTTGCCATGTCGCCTGCGTGCAATCGGTGTTTCCTTCAACTCCTTCGCCCGTGATGACGGCCGTACGATCGGCACTTCGGACCGGTTGTTCAAACCGTGCCATCGCGTCCTGCTCAGCTCGGGCGGCAAAGATGCCCCCGTCGTTTCCTCCGGCGTGTTCGAACAGTACGACGCCCTTGGTCTCGGCGATGTATCGTTCGATTGCCGACCATGTTTCCGCGCTGAGCGGAGTGTCGCCTGTTCCAGAAACAAGCAGACAGTCGATTCCTTGGAATGTGGTTGCGTCGTTGAGTCGAACGGCACGTCCGTCAGTCGTGATTCCTGACTGCTCCATCGCATCCATCAGGTGAGTGAGCGCCATTGGTTCAGGTTTCCAGATGCCGTCATGGACGACTTGGCGAATCTGACACGGTGCAGATGAATTTCGACTGCTCTGTGGGAGATCACGATCAGCATCGAGTCTTGGTTGGGTGCGCAACATGCCTGA
>JAQWRC010000295.1 GCA_029243925.1 Phycisphaerales bacterium | reverse complement strand
CCCACCGCCCTGACGTGCATCGCCAACGATTTTGGCTACGACTCCATCTTCGCCCGGCAGTGCCGTGCCCTTCTGGGGCCCGATGATGTCCTGCTGGTCATGACAACCAGCGGCCGAAGTGACAATCTCATTGAGGCCCTTCAAGCCGCACGTGATGCAGGAGCAATGACCATTGGCCTGCTCGGGGGCACCGGCGGACCATGCCAGGATCTCTGTGATCACCCCATTCTGGTGAACAGTGACGACTCTGCCTTCATCCAGGACGCCCATCAGGTGCTCATTCACCTCATGTGCGAACTGGCTGAGCACCGAGCGGGACACTGACCACACCCGGTCAGCCAACCATCACATTCCTTCCGGACCGGCTCATTCCTACATCGATTGGACCGTTATCTGCATTCATGGGCATCCCATTGGGGATGAACATTGAATCGTGGTGCAAAAACGATCTTCAGGAACCGCATGGAGGTCCGCTGCGAATCTTTCATGCAGAACTCTTGAAGCGTACAGGCCGTACAGACCGACCTCCTGTAGGTGCTGAAGTGCACATTTCTCCGACCAGCCCCCCTATCTCGGGACATGGTTGTACCAACTGAACTGTGTGGAGAAGAACCCAATGCGTACATTGAAACAAATCGCGGGCTGGACATGCCTGCTCGTCATGGCCTCCGCTCCACTGGCTCAGGGTTCGACCATCCTCATCGGCGATCACATCTACCTTGATTCCTTCGCGATCAATGGTGTGCTGGACAACGAACCACACCAGTTCACACCAAGCAACCTGCACCTGGTCCACGAAAGCCTCGCCACATCAGGAATTGAAACCAATGCCGTCATCACGGTCGTGCCGGTCGAAACCGAAGCGGGGCTCGCGTTGATGATGCTCATCGACTCACCTGTCTCAGGCGAACTCGATTTCGGCTCGGCCTCATTGTCCATGATGACGACAGCGCCAGAATCGGCAACCTGGTTCGTCAACGACGTCAATCAGGACATCACTGGTCACATCGACGGCTCCACTGGACTGCAGACGTCCTACGGACTGTTCACATGGAATCCCCATGGCAACGGTGATGGCTTCGCGTGGGCGAATCTGAATGCCGGCGACCAACTCACCACGCTCTTTACGGCGATCAATGGCCAGGACCCAACCTTCCCCGGGCTCAACATGTACGACAATATTCAGTTCGTGACATGGGGCAACAACGACTGGGAAATCGCTGAAACCGTCGAACTCAACAGCGGTGGAACCTATTCATTTACCGCACTTGTGCTTCCGGGCCCCGGCGCACTCTGCCTGCTTGGTATTGCCGGCCTGCATGGACGTCGGCGTCGCAGAAACTCCTAAAATCCAACTTCACGCAAGGTCACGGTGATATTGAACGTTCACCTCACCGGGAACCACATCCATTGATGTGACGGGTATCCTTACACACCGATACCCGACACTCACCCCGGCGAAATTCGAGACGAACATGAACACCACCTCCGCCACTCCGCCTCAACCACGACCAGAGGACCAGTGGTCCGCGGCAGGAACGATTGGACTCATTCTGGTTCGAATTGTCGTACCACTCTGGGTGCTCTCCGGGGCGCTGTTCAAAATTGCGGAACGCTCACCGAAACTGTTGCCCAAGAACTTCATCCAGCAGATGGAAGGCATTGGATTCGACCTCTATCTTGTGCTCGCCCTGCTGATCGCCATCGAGTTCGTCGCCGTAGCCGTCATGCTGCTGATCCCAAAACTCGCCCGCGTCGCAGCAGTCTTCATGCTGGTGGCCTTCTGCCTCGTCCTGCTGAACGAACTTCGCGCCGGCAACATCGAGAGTTGCGGGTGCCTCGGCGCCGCCTCCCCACCGCCCTGGCTCATGCTCATCATCGACTTCATCCTGCTTCTGGGCGTGGTCTTCTTCAAGCCCAGGCCACTCCAACTAACCTCCCCACGCAACGGGTGGATCATCGCCACCGGCTGCATACTGATCACCAGCGGTCTTGCATTCGGGCTGGTGCTTTCTGAAGCCGGCGCCGGGGGTGTCATCACAATCGAACCAAAGACGGATCCTGCATCATCGACCGCACAGAATGACGATGCGACAACACCAACCACCACTACGAGCCTCCCCTCCTACTACGTACTTGACACTTCTGACTGGGTCGGCAAGAACATCCAGGACATCGATCTTGTCCAGTACATCACGAACCTCCCCGACTCGATCAACGAGGGGCAGCAGTATCTGATCTTCTACAGCCGAACCTGCGATCACTGCCAGATGCTTCTGGAACTGTACTTCGGCTATGGCAGCCCGGTCCCCACGACCCTTGTTGCCATTCCAGAATCAAAATCGGGGTTCGCGACCGAGGGCCTCCTCGAGAATCCGTGCTTGGATTGCACGACGCTCGAACTCCCCGTTGGAACGGATTGGCTGATGACGCCGCCCATTCTGCTCGCCATCGAAGATGGCATCGTGCAATGTGCCAAGGAAGGCGAAGACAGCGAGATGCCAGAGTGCATGCCGTGGTAGAAGACCACGTCCCCCCCGTGGTACCCTGCATGCATGGCTTATGATCTCGAAACCGTCTTCTCGCACATCGATGACCACCTCGACGACTCGCTGGAGCGTTTGAAAAGTCTGCTCCGCATTCCGAGCGTCAGCACTGACCCCGCCTTCGACCCGGAAGTACTTCGATGCGCCCAGTGTGCTGGAGACATGCTCAAAGAAATCGGCATGGACGTCACCGTCCATGACACGATCGGGCACCCCATCGTCATTGCACGCGACAACTCCTGTGGCAGTGAAACGGCGCCGACCTTCCTCTACTACGGCCACTACGACGTCCAGCCAGCCGATCCCTATGACCTCTGGGATTCGGATCCATTCGATCCTCAGATGGTCGATGGTCCGAATGGGCCCCGGATCGTGGCCCGAGGCGCAGACGATGACAAGGGGCAACTCATGACCTTCGTCGAGGCCTTCCGCGCCTGGAAGGCGGTCCATGGCACCCTTCCCGTGAACGTCATCGTGCTCCTTGAAGGTGAAGAGGAATCA
>JAQWRC010000289.1 GCA_029243925.1 Phycisphaerales bacterium | reverse complement strand
CCGCTGCTGCCGCAGTCCAGCAATGCGGTGTCGATGCCGTCATCCTCCATTCGTTCGACCATGCGTTGGGAAGTGGGCATGACTGGATCGTGAGCAGTGTTGTATTGCAGCGCGAGGTACCACGGATCGGCTGACGGATTGCCGAGCGGGTCGGCCTGTTCGAGCCATTCCATTGCGAAGTCGGTGGTGTCGGTGAGCATCGGACCGTGGTAGTAGTCGTTGATGCCATTATTCCCTGTTGCATCAGACCATTGTCTGCCCCAGACCCAGAATCCATTCCTTGCCGTGTTCTGGCCATCTTCGGTTTCGCCGAACAGAATGTCGGCGCATCCGCCGCTGCAAGAAGATTGGAATGCCGCAACGGAGTTGCCCGACCCATCGGACTGCAGTTCGACTAGAGGAGTGCCACCCATGGCTAGGCAATGCATACCAGCGATGTCTTCGACACAAGTAGATCCATCAAGGCAGCACGGGCCGCGATGTTCGGGGTCCAGAGGGTCGCCGAGAGGTACGCTGCAGGGCAGCCAACCATGTTCATGATTGGCATCTAGTGGCGCAGTCAGTTGTTGTCCGGCTGTCGTATCGATCCCCGGAACAAAGCCAAACCAGTTGCCCATGTAGGCATCCCAGCCCATCTGGACAGGCTGGGCTTCATCGAACGGCACTTCACCAGTGTGCCATTTACCGGAGAAACCACAGCGATAGTTTGCCTTCTGAAGAATGGTCGGGGTCATGATCTCGGCCGTATTCAACTGGCTGGTGGCGAGATGTCCATTCGTGATCGCGGCTTCAACACCTGTTCGCATCGGCAGTCGGCCTGAAAAAAACGCCGCCCGGCTTGGGGAGCATTCCGGCATGGCCCAGCAGTTCGTGAAGGCGACACCGTTCGAAGTGATGGCATCAAGGACTGGCGTAAATGGAGCTCGCTGGGCTCCCTCGGCGTCCCACCCGAAACTAGCCCATTGATCGATTCCAGTGTCGTCGATCACGATGAACAGGATGTCGGGCGGTGTACTGGATGCGGCAGCCAACGACAGGTTTACTGTGGTGAGAAGTAGGGTGGCTTTGATCGCGTTCATGAGTGTTGACCGTAGCGGTTCCGTTGCAAGTCAGTCTAACTACGGTAACAGTGCATGAGATGTCAGCAAGCAATAAGTGACAATCTGGTGATCCGGTTCACCCCCCGGACGAACAAACCCCGCAGTGAGATGGAATTGATTCGTATGAGATGCCGGAGAGCGACCCTGGGGTTCCAGGGCAAGGACTGGAAAACGGGCGAACGGATTCGAAAGAGCCGACTGTATAAAGTGAGGGGCGGCCTCAACGCCAGCAAGTCACTCCAAACTATCGGTCTCTTTGACTCATGTAGTTCCATGGCGGAAGCCGGCACACTATGCTGGAGCCGTGCTGGCCGCCCTCCTGCTCACCGTCTGTGCTACGCCGATCTTCGACGGCCGGACACTCGATGGCTTCGAGATCATCGGCCCTGATGCTTGGCATGTAGAAGATGGTCTCATCATCGGCTCCGGGCAGGGGCTGGAAGAGCAGTCGTGGCTGTACTGGCCCGGCACCGTCAGCGACTTCACCTTGACGCTGGATTTCAGGATTGACGCGGGCAACTCCGGCGTGAACTACCGCAGTCTCCCGGGCGGCGAACATGGCATGACGGGATACCAGGCCGATCTTGACGTAGACCATATATACACCGGCGCGCTCTACGACCTGTCTGGCCGAGCCCTCATGACGCCGCGTGGCACGAGGCGACGCTACGGCTTTCAAAACAACCGGCAGGACATGGGCACTTGTGGGGATCCCAAGGCGCTCGTCGCTGACATTGAGCCCGGCACCTGGCACAGGTATGAACTTCGGGCGATCGGACCGCATCTCGTACATCGCATCGACGGACGCATCATGAGCGAAACTTGGGACGAAGACCCAGAACGCCGGCATGTCGAGGGTGGTATCGCATTCCAAGTTCACCCGGGCGAGGACTGCCGTGTGGCCTTCCGAAACATCCAACTGGAATCCGTCATACGCGAAGACGGTGTCAGCGTGCCCGACGGCTTCACCGCCGAGCCGGTACTGCAGGCCCAGAAAGGTGAGGGCTCCTGGGTATCCATGGCCTTCGAGCCCGACGGCGACCTGCTTGTGTCACCGCAGTCCGGACGCATTCGCCGCATCAACCTTGAAGCCGGCACGAGTACTCCCATCGACATCGACATCGGCAACGCGCAGGGCATGGTGCATGCCTTCGGTGCGTTGTACGTGATCGTCTCACGCGATCCCCCGCATGGCGGGCTGCACCGACTTCGTGATACAGACGGCGATGGTCGCTACGACGAACAAGAACATCTGGCCGTGTGGGGTAATGGTTCCGAACACGGAGTGCACTCGATCAAGATCGGGCCTGAACCATATAAGAAGGAATTGTGGATCATCCAAGGCAATCACACGCCACTTCCGCCGCGGGTCGATCTCGCTCCCGACAAGAGCCCTTTCCGTGGTTGGGCAGAGGATCTGCTTTTGGAACGGCAGTGGGATGCGAATGGCCATGCTGTGGGAATCATGTCGCCTGGCGGTGTTGTTCTGAAGACGGATGCCGATGCCAAGTCGTTCCAGATCGTCTCAGGTGGTCAACGCAACGCCTTCGATTTTGCCTTCACCTCAAACGGTGAGTGTTTCGCCTGGGACAGTGATATGGAATGGGACATGGGTATGCCGTGGTATCGGCCGCCTCGTGTGGTGCACGTGCTTCCCGGCGCCGACAATGGTTGGCGGAGTGGAACCGGCAAGTGGGAGGACTGGTACCCAGACACCGTGCCACCGGTTGCAGAAACGCCACCGAGCAGCCCGACGGCAGTCGTGCACGCCGGCGACGGCGCCTTCGGCCCGGACTGGGAAGGTGTGCTGTTACTGGCGGACTGGTCCTATGGTCGCATCTGGTCGCTTCGCCCTCGGAGTGAAGGGGCTTCCTTCCGCGGCGAGATTGAACTCTTCGCGCAGGGGCGTCCGTTCAACGTCAGCTGCATGCGATTTGCGCCAGAGCCAGACGGCGCGCTGTATTGCATCACCGGTGGCCGTGGCACGGCATCGACGTTGTGGCGGATCGCTTCAGACCAACCAACGTGGGTTCACCCCAGTGTGGAATTGGGTTCGGCCATCGTTCAGCGGCAGCGGCTTGAAACGCAGTCGGTCCCACTCGACGAGATCTGGTCCCACCTGGGAACCGGTGATCAGGCGATGTCAAATGCCGCGCGGCTTGCATTGGATCGACATCCCGCGGCCGACGTGCGCGTGCGAGCATTAGCCGAGCAGGATCCCGCCACCATCGTTGATGCATGGACCTACCTGGCGACCAGGGGATCTCCCGCGGATCGCGAGGCGGGCGTTGCCATGTTGCTTGCTGCAGCAATCGAAAATCCAAAGGTACAGGCCGCTGCCCTGCGAGCAGTTGCGTTGACTATTCTGCGACAGGGCCCTGTTGATTCGTCTAGAGCACAGCCACTGCTCGCCCAGTTGCAGACCCGCGACGATCCAGATGTGCGTTATCACGCAGCCAAGGTCGCCACGACGCTTGGTGGCGTGACGCCCGAGTGGTTGCTGGAGCAATTGGAATCGAGCGATGGGGGGCAGGCGCTTCGGTGGGCGCTGCTTGCGCGACTGCACGAGGGAGACTGGTCGCCCGCGCAGGAGTTGCACTACTTGCGCTGGCTGCGACGGCATCAAGATGTGATTGGTGGTCACAGCGCAGCCGGGTTCGTGCGGGCGTTCGAGGAACGATTCGTACGCGACATAGACGACGATCATCGCGCTGCCTTGCTGGCCCAGTTGGACGCGGATGCCAAACCTCGCTCCCAACCCCCGACTCGACCGCATGTCGAATACTGGACAGCCGATTTACTCGGTGTTGCACTGGCCGATGTCGAACCTGGGCGCAAGGATTGGGGTGAAGCGTTGTTCTTCGAGGCGCGCTGCGCGGAGTGTCACCGATTTCGTGGGCGCGGTGGTTCGGCGGGACCAGATCTCACCGGTATCGGAGGCCGCATGAGCGAGGCTGACTTGTTGCTCGCGATCGTGGATCCCAGTCGAGATATAACTGATCAGTATGCGCCCACGTGGGTGGAGACTGAAGACGGGCTGTTTACAGGGCGGGTCATTGGTCTGGACGACGAACGCATCGTGTTGGATGTGGATCCCTATGGAACGGTTGAGACGATGTCCATCGCCCGGTCGAACATTCTGAATATGGAACTGTCGGATGTCTCCACGATGCCGATGGGGCTACTCAATGGTTTTTCACCGCGTGAGATCAAGGCCTTGCTCAATTGGCTTCGGCGGTGAAGAAAGGCGCACAAATCCCACAGCACCTTCTTTGAATAGATAGATGCGTGGCGGGTATAAATTGTTTTGTGTCGAT
>JAQWRC010000260.1 GCA_029243925.1 Phycisphaerales bacterium | reverse complement strand
TCATCCCCGCAACCGAGACAGGCGGGGCACTTGGTGGCGATCGGGTTCGAGCGTCGATCACCGGTCGGCGTGCACATCGTGGGAATGCGAATCAGCCGCAAGGCCGCATCGACGAGGTGCTCGAACGGGCCAATACGGTTTTCTCTGGTCGTCTGGTGAAGAAGCGTGGCCGCTGGATGGTCGAGCCTGATGGGCGCAATCTGCACGGCGATGTGCTGGTGCATGATCCGCATGCGCGAGGGGCAGGCGAGGGTGCCAAAGTCATCTTCGAACTGACGTCCTGGCCCGAAGGCGATTACGTGGCGGAGGGAGTCATCACGAAGGTGCTCGGCGCAGCCGGGACGCCCGATGTTGAAACGGAAGCAGTGATCATCGCCAGCGGATTTTCCACCGAGTTCAGTGAGGAAGTATTGCACCAAGCCCGTGCTGCATCGTCGTCATTCCAGCCGACGGACGAGGAGGATTCGGTTTCACGTGAGTCGTTGGTTGATTCCTTCATCTTCACGATCGATCCGCCGGATGCTCGGGATTTCGATGATGCAATCTCCATCGAGCGTCATGAATCGGAAGATGAATGGACGCTGGGGGTGCATATCGCCGACGTGGCGAGATTCGTTCCTGCAGGAAGCCCTCTGGATGTCGAGGCCGTGAGACGTGGCAACAGTGTCTACTTGCCGCGGCATGTAATCCCAATGCTTCCAGAGGTGCTCAGCAACGGTGTATGTTCACTTCAGGAAGGTGTTGAGCGCTACACGATGTCCGCGTTCATCCGCTATGACCGGCGGGGGCGAGTGTTGGGGCAGCGATTCGCTCGAACTGTCATTCGATCACGAAAGCGCATGACCTATCTCGAAGCGCAGGCGCTCATCGAAGGCGATCCAGCCACCGCCGCCGAGCATGCCCGCTCCGAACCCGTGTATCCCGAGGAGTTGCTGAAGGCGCTTTCGCGAGCGGATACGCTCGCAAAGATCTTGCGCAAGCGACGTCGACGTGACGGGATGATCGTGCTTGATCTTCCCGAGTCCGACATTCTCTTCAATGAAGCAGGTGAGGTTGAGGATGTGCTTCCTGAAGACGGAGCGTTCACCCATACGCTCATCGAGATGTTCATGGTCGAGGCCAATGAAGCCGTGGCCAGACTCTTCGAGGAACTGACGCTGCCTTTGCTGCGGCGCATACACCCTGAACCGAGTTTCGATGATCTGGAAACCGTGCGTTCCATGGTGAGCGGCCATGGGGTCAAGATCCCCGACCATCCCGAGCGCAAGGACCTCCAGCGGATCCTGGATGCGACACGTGGGACGCCTGCGGCGCGAAGCGTGCACTTCGCCATCCTTCGATCGCTGACGAAGGCCACCTACTCGCCAATGCCCGTGGGACACTTTGCGCTGGCATCCGATCAGTACGCGCACTTTACGAGTCCGATTCGCCGCTATCCCGACCTGACCGTGCACCGCGCACTGGATGCATGGCTGGATGCCACGGACAACGGCCGCAATGCCGGTGGTGGCGGTCGACGATCTCGTGTCACCAAGAAGATGCGTCATGATGACCGCGTGCTCGATGAAGCCTCGCTGGTCGTGCTGGGGAACCAGTGCTCGATGACCGAGGAACTGGCAACGGCCGCCGAGCGTGATCTCAAGGAATATTTCATCCTGCGTCACCTTGAGGAGAAATACCTTGGGGAAGAACTGCCCGCGGTCATCAGCGGTTTCAATCGAGGCGGGCTCTTTGTTTCGTTGGATCGCTTTCTCGTTGATGGTTCTATCCGCTGGTCAGATGTCGGTGAGGGAGAAAGCCAGCGGCCGGACCGATGGGTCGAGGTACATGGCATGGGGCAGGTCGTTGCGCAGCGAAGCGGGTCGGTCCTGGCCATTGGAGATCCGATCACGGTTCAGGTCGTCCTTGTCAATCCCGGGTCCCGGTATCTGGAACTCCGCCTGCTCAATCGGCCCCAGCGATTCGCCAAACGAGGTGATGCCAAGCGGAAGCGTCCGGCCCCGAAGCACAAACGGAAGCGTCGACGCTGAGCGTGAGGCTCCGATCGGCTAGGCTGTCTCCACGTTCCGAACTTTGGAGGCCCGTCAATGACCGAGCACACAGACATTCAATCCGTATTGTCCGAGGATCGCATTTTCGATCCTCCCGCGGACTTCGGCACCGATCTCGGTGGCGCCTGGTTTGATTCGATGGAGTCCTATCGAGATCTGCATCAGAAATCGATTGCAGACCCTGCGGGCTTCTGGGGATCGGTGGCTGCGGATCTCGCCTGGGACACACCGTGGGATACGGTCATGGATTGGCAGTTGCCGGACGCGAAGTGGTTCATCGGCGGCACGCTCAACGCGTGCTACAACTGCGTGGATCGTCATGTCGTCGAAGGACATGGAGATGAGGATGCGATCATCTGGGAAGGCGAACCGATGGGGGATGATGAGCCGGACATCCGCCACCTTTCCTATGCCGAAGTGCAGGACAAGGTGTCGCGATTTGCCAATGCGCTCAAGGACATGGGAGTGGGCAAGGGTGATGTCGTCACCATCTACATGGGGATGGTTCCCGAGTTGACCATCGCGTGTCTGGCCTGCGCCCGCATTGGTGCGCCGCACTCGGTCATCTTCGGAGGGTTCTCTGCGCAAGCAATCGTCGATCGCGTCGAAGATGCCGATTCTCGTGTCGTCGTCACCTGTGATGGCGCATGGCGGAGAGGTTCGGTGGTTCCGCTGAAGGCGAATGTCGATGATGCGGCGAGCAAGACCGACAGAATTGAAAAGACGATCGTGTTCAAGCGATGCGAGAACGAGGTCGACTGGGTGGAGGGGCGTGATCACTGGTGGCACGACCTCATGGAGTCGGCCGATGCGGACTGCCCATGCGAGGCGATGGACAGCGAAGACATGCTCTTTCTGCTCTACACATCCGGTTCAACCGGCAAGCCCAAGGGCATCATGCATTCCACTGGCGGGTACCTCGTCTACACGATGCTCACCAGCCGCTACACCTTCAATCTGAAGCCGGAAACCGATCAAGTGTTCTGGTG
>JAQWRC010000222.1 GCA_029243925.1 Phycisphaerales bacterium | reverse complement strand
ATCGACGATGTCCGACATGCATTCCGCGGTGTGTGGAGCTGTCGGCGCCCTGAAGGGTCCGCTTCATGGCGGGGCGAATGAAGCAGCGATGATCATGCTGGCTGAAATCATGGACGCGGTTGAAGGCGGAAGTACTCCGGGCGCGTGGCTTGACAATGCATTTGCTACCAAACGTAAGCTCATGGGATTCGGGCATCGTGTCTACAAGAATGGCGATCACCGAGCCGGTATTCTCCGCGAATGGGGACTTCGGTACGCCCAGGAGGAGAACCCGGATGCACGGTGCTGGTTTGATCTTGGGGATGAAGTACAGAAGATCATGTTGGACGAGAAGAACATCCACCCCAATGTGGATTACCCCTGCGGCATGACGTACTACGCAATGGGGATACCTGTTCCCCAGTACACCCCGATCTTCGTGGCGAGCCGGATCACCGGGTGGTGTGCCCACATCATGGAACAACACCAGCACAACCGAATCATCCGCCCCCTGGCGGAATACACCGGCCACGATCTAAAGCAATGGAACGATGGCTGATTCGACGCGGCGTGTCGAGCCAAGGAGACAATCGCATGGTCGATGTTAAGAAGGTTGCAGTTATTGGCGCGGGAACAATGGGAAGCGGAATTGCGCTGGTTGCCGCATCCAGTGGGTACGACGTGCTGCTTGTCGACGTGTCTGAAGATCAATTGGCCGCCGCACAAAAATACCACGCAAAGATTTCAGCACGGAGCGTCGAGAAGGAACGAATCACACAAGAAGAATCCGACGCTGCACTGGCTCGGATCGTGACGTGTACGGACATGACGGGTTTGAATGATGTGGATTGGGTTGTTGAAGCAGCAACCGAGCAGGTGGATTTGAAGAAGAAGATATTTCAAGAGATGGCGTCTCACGCCCGTGATGATGTCGTCCTTGCGACAAACACTTCGTCGATTTCAATTACAGATCTGGCTTCAGCGGTTCCAGAGGCCGAGGATCGTGTCATTGGCATGCATTTCTTCAACCCGGTTCCGGTGATGAAATTGGTCGAGGTCATCAAGGGCCGGGCGACAAGCGAAACCACCACGGCGAGAACCATCGCACTATCAGAGTCGATGGGGAAAACCCCGATTCCAGCAAATGATTTCGCCGGGTTTGTAAGCAATCGCGTTTTGATGCCGCTGATCAACGAGGCATTCTTTGCCTGGGAAGACGGTGTCGCAGACCCGGAAGCGATTGATGGCATCATGACCCTGGGATGCAACTTCCCAATGGGGCCATTGCGTCTCGCTGACCATATTGGTCTTGATGTCTGCCGGGACATCATGCTTGTCATGCATGCCGGCCTTGATCAAGAGAAGTATTTGCCCTGTCCAAGGCTTGTTGAGCTTGTGGACGCAGGCCGGTTGGGGAACAAGAGCGGCCAGGGCGTTTATGAGTATGGCAATTAAGTACACAAGTCCCGTTATCACTCATGGGCATAGACTTGTTCTGGCCCATCCTTCCCCACACGCGATCAATCTCCGATGAATCCGATCAAACTGCTTTATGAACTCTGTACCAGTGTCAAGACCGGCATTGTGCTGATGGTCCTGTTGTTCATCTACTGCAGCATTGGATCGGCCGGTGTGCCGATCCACTGGGCGATCTGGGAGCCGACGACCTGGTATCAGATTCGCGAATCCGCCGGGCTCGATATGACCGAGTTCGAATGGTTCCACTGGTGGCCATTCAACGTGCTGCTCTTCGTGTTCAGCGTGGTTCTCATCGCCACGAGCTTCCGCAGAATTTCATTCAACCGGCTGACTCTTGGCGTATGGACCATTCATACCGGGATCATCACCCTTGTCATTGGCTCTGTGATCTATTTCAGTTTCAAGCTGGAAGGCGATGTGCCAATTGCCCGAGCTCGCCTGCATATCACAGCCCCCGGACATGACGAGCCAGCGACCATGCTGGCAATGCCCGGCCACTCGATTGAGGTTGGTGAGGGGGCGGATGCGTGGACATTTCGAATCGCCTCGATTGATCCAGCCTGGGAACTGTTGTCAGGTGAAGACAAGGGTGTTCGGGCGTATTCAGTGAACGTTGCTGTGCTCGGTCCAGATCCGGACCAGAGGTTCATGCGGCAGCTGATTCTTGGGTATCCCGAATACACAGAAGATCTCGTCAACAGCGGCAATCCCAGCCAGCCGATGGCGAGGGCCATCAAGGTGCACGGGACACGTACGATCCAAGATGATCTTTTGATCGAACTTGGTCCGGATGTTCATGACACCTTCTATCTGATGAGCAGTGCCGCACTCTGGCTTCGTGAAGTCGATGTCGACGAGAGTGGGAATATCACCCCCAGATCAAACTGGATTGAGCGCCCGATTGATGATTTGCCTCGGTTCAACGATCGCGTGGTTTCTCTGGACGATATCTGGCCCGCGTTTTCCGACGCACCACAAGCGGGCGGATTGTCGATCGGCGTCTCATCGCGGTCTGAAGATGATCCTCTTGCCGGATCCGACCTTCTGGTGACAGACTACCTTCGCGCAGCGCAACTCAGTACACGCACAGAGCCGGGGGGCGATGAACTTGCTCCGGTGCTTCGTGTCACGTTCGGCACTAGTGATGGTCGCGCACAGGAATACGAGTTGTTTGCAATGACCCCTGAGGCTTCCAACGCGGACCCGTCCCTGATGAAGATGGAATGGATCGAAGATGAAGCCGCCTTTGAACGTCTGTGTTCTCCCATTCCACCGGAACTGTTGATTCAGGTTCCTGCGGCTGGATTTGAGAGCACGAATGTCATCGATGTTCTTGCGGAGGTCGACCCAGAAGCGCCAATGATTGAGATCGAGGGGACGCCGTATTCATACCGCGTGCTTCGATACGATGATGACCTCATCATAAACGGCCGCACGCTTTCGATGGCACGTGTTGAAATTGCTCGTGGTGAAGACCGGTGGTTGCGGTGGGTGTTTGATGATCCATCACTCAATGGGGATCTCCCCCTGCCCGATGGCGATGGCGCCACGGGGATGCATACGGATGTTCGGCGGGAACTCGATACCGATATCGTGATGCAATATGAACCAGGCAGTGCACCATCGGTGCCCGTGTTGTTCGTCGCCGGCCCGGAAGACGATCAATTGCGACTGGTTACCTCATTGGTGCCGGAAGCGGATCCCGTGCCCCATGATTTGCAGATTGGGGAGCCATTGGAGCTTGTCCAAGGCATCCGTATGACGCCGACGAGGTATGAAGCGAGGACCATAACCACAACCAAGCCGGCGATCGTCCCTTCCCGCCAACGGGATCCGGGCTTGAGTAACCAGTTGTCGATGGTTCGGGTGCAGATTCCCGGCAGTGCCGAAACCGATG
>JAQWRC010000205.1 GCA_029243925.1 Phycisphaerales bacterium | reverse complement strand
CTTCGCAATCCCATCGATGACTGCAGCTGGATGTACGGGCTTCCCTGGCTTCGTCTTTTTTGCGTTGAATGTGTATTCGTCAATCATCTTGACAAATGGTTTCCGTGATTTCTCAAGGAATGAGGTATCAGTCCGCGCATCGAGCCGCGAGGACAATCCTTCCACAGCGGCCTTGGCATCACCAAGAATGGGATGGGTGACAGGGATGTGTGTTGCCAGATGAATCGGGTCGCAATCGATCTTCACGATCGGCACGCCGGCTGGGTAGAAAGCACGCCAGGCGAAGTTGCTCCCGACCACGATCAGCAGATCTCCCTGATGCAGGGCGTGATTGGATGGGTGTGCGCCCATGATGCCGATCCCGCCGAGCACATTCGGGTGATGGTTGTCGATGATGTCCTTGGAGCGTGTCGTGTGAATGAGGGGAGCCTGGAGTTTTTCAGAGAGCGCTATCACCTCGGAGGCAGCAGATCGCGATCCTTCTCCATAGAGAATCATTGGTCGTTTGGAAGCATTGATTGCTTTGGCCGCTTCATCAAGCGTCGAGGCGGATGGCACGACCATTGCATCATGGTTTGTCACCGGCACTGGCAGGGGGAAATCCACTGCGTCCTTGAGCATCACATCGGAGGGTACGGAAATGTGTGCAACGCCACGTTGGGTGAGGGCTGCGTTGATGGCCAGATGAAGCATTTCCATCAGATTCTCAGGTGTCCTCGCTTCTGCATTGAAGACCGCGATGTCATCGAAGATTTTGAGCTGGCTGGATTCCTGTGGCATGCCTGATCCGATGCGATCGCTGTCGACCTGCCCGGTAATGGCGAGGACGGGGACGCGGTCACCGGCGGCATCGGCGAGCCCGTTGAGTAGATTATTTGCGCCAGGGCCCTGGCAGGCGACGGCGACGGCGAGGTTGCCGGTGATGCGAGCTTCGCCAGAAGCCATGAATGCCGCATTTTCTTCGTGCCGGCACACAATGAACTCGACTTCAGGATCTACACGAATACTTTCCATCAATGTATCAATGGTGTCACCAGGTATGCCGTAGAGGCGTGTGACGCCGACAGACTTGATTGTCTCGAGTACTTGTTGACTGAGATTTTTACCCATTGTGCTGAAGCCCTTCCCGGAAAGTGACGCAAGTGATATCTCCGTAGCGTACCAATTTTGCGATTGGCGGGGCATGACCTTTATGCAGTAAACTTTGGTGGGTGGCCATGTGGTGGCCTCAGCGAAACGTACCTTTGCACCGGAGCCGATATATGGGAAGTTCATCTACTGATATTGCCAAGGGAACACAGGTCATGGGACTTTTTGCCCAAATCCTGTCAGCGTTGGGATTCGTATTGATCATCATTGGGGCGTGCTTGTTGATCATCGATCTCTACCAGGAGTTCTCCGCCATAGGTGCAGGTCCCGGTTCCGAAGAAGAGGATGGATTTGAAATGGCCTCAGCGATTGCATCCGGCGCACTCATGCTCAATGGCATGATGCTCGCTGCCATGGGTCAGGCGTTGACGGCATTGCGATCGATCGCAATGAACTGCGCAACGATTGCAAACAAGAGTTAATCATCCTCCCTAACCAGACTTGAATGACAGCACCCTTGCCGTGAGGCAAGGGTGCTGTTTCATATGCAGTACGAGTTGTGTTCAGAGTTACGGTGCTCCGCAGCCCCAATCGCTGATGACCGTCAGCAGGTCGTTGACGTCGTAGGTGCCCCAGCCGGCGATGACCGCCAGCAGGTCGCTGACGTCGGTCGCGCCGTTGCCGTCGTAATCACCCGTGCACTGCACGTTGCAGTCGTCATTGACGATGCTGATGGAGCCGGAGGCCTGCCAGGTACTGCCAGCTTCGTCCTTGCCCTGGAAGAGGGCCTCGACGTAGGCGGAGGCGTTTGTGCCCCGGACAGTCAACCGTGCGATGAGTACGCCATTGGCATCCTCGCAGTCTTCGTTGCTGTAGGCGACGCTGTCGCCTTGGCCGTCTTCCGGAGTCACGTACCAGGAGCCGTCCGAGGAATCGATGGCGCCGCCAGCTTCAAAGGCGGAGAAGTCGATGCCGATGTCCGACATGGCGTTGTCCGTCTGATCGGTGCG
>JAQWRC010000122.1 GCA_029243925.1 Phycisphaerales bacterium | reverse complement strand
GATGACTTGACCGACCCTGCTCCGGCAACAGCCTTTACCCACCTTGACGCCTTCGTGGTGCTTGAGCGCAGTATTGCTGAGAAGGGCATCTACCCCGCAGTGGATCCGTTGTCCTCATCCTCAAGCATTCTTGATCCGCAGATACTGGGCGACCGGCACTACAACTGTGCTCGGCGTGTGCAGCAGATTCTTCAGCGGTACCGCGACCTTCAGGACATCATCGCCATCCTTGGCGTTGACGAACTGGCGGAAGAGGACAAGTTGGCCGTGAGTCGCGCTCGACGCATCGAGCGATTCCTCAGTCAACCTTGTTATGTCGCTGAGCAGTTCACCGGTTTCCCAGGCGTGACGACGTCACTGGCTGATACGATCGATTCCTTCGAGCGACTCTGTGATGGCGAAGGCGATGATCTCCCCGAGTCCGCATTCATGTACGTGGGCACGTTGGAAGACGCCAAGAAGAAGGCTGAGGCCATGGCCGCGGCCGTCGCCTGATCTCGATATTCAAGATGAACACACAGCAGCCCCGCATCTTTGCATGCGGGGCTGCTTTCTTTGATCCAAGCCATCATGGATTTCTTGACTTTGACCCGCGACCTTTCCTGGTGCCGATGCAGCGTGCTTCGGGCCCGTTGCTCCGGGGGAAGAGTTGATTGTGCCTGCTGTTTGCAGGCGGCCTGTACATCCTGTTCTGGTAGGGGTTGGTGGTTTCAGGACCTCGACGAGTGGATTGCGATACCCTGTCGCACTGAACTAAAACGTCTCCAGTGGCGTAGAGCCATTTGGAAAGGACCGCACCATGACACGTTTCATCACCCCTCTGCTGCTTTCAACCTTCTTCATCAGCTGCACGATCAGTCTGACCGGCTGCGACAAGGTCGCGCCCACGGATGCTCAGGCCCAAACTCCTGCTCCCGTCGCGGCTCCAGCACCAGCTCCAGCTCCGGCTCCAGCCCCCGCACCCGAGCCAGAACCCGAGCCGGAACCCGAGCCAGCACCAGAGGTGCCCGCTGAAGCCGGCCCCGGCGATGCAGAACTTCCCGGCGGTGCTGTTGCCGATGGAATGGAAGAGCGCGAGAGTGGCCTGTGGATTGGAACCGTGACAAAGGTTGAGGGCGCTGAAGGCGATCCTCCCGCACCAGCAGTCACGGATGATTCGCAGGCAGTCACGGTCATCATGTCCGCGTGGAACATGCATGGGGATCATTCCCACGGCATCATGGCCAACCAAGGGCCAATGGTGATGCCACTGAATGACGAGATGCTCTTTCCGGGTTGGTCCAATGCATTCGAGGGCATGCGTGTAGGTGAAACGCGGAAGCTCTGGGCACCAGTGGATTCAGTTGTGAGCAATCAGCTTAAAAAAGGATCACCCGTGGTCATCGAATATGTCCTGCAGGGTGTCGACGAATACATCACCTTGCCGGAGACACTCCCGGGTGCTGACATCGGTGAAGCCCAGTTGCAAACCAGTGCATCTGGCCTGAGCTGGTATGACCTCGCAGTTGGAGATGGAGCAGCCCCCACCGCCACCGACAAGGTGGATGTCGAGTACACGGGTTGGCTGGTCAATGGCACGCAGTTCGATGCCGGCACCTATCCCGTCAACATGCAAGGCGGCGTGGTGCAGGGATGGCTTGAAGCCCTTGCAACGAACATGCAGGTTGGCAGCAAGCGAAAGATCATCATTCCCACGGACCTCGCCTATGGGTGGCAGCCACGTCAAGGAAGTCCAATCCCACCGGGAGCGACCTTGATCTTTGACATCGAGATATTGAGGATCATTGACCCCGCCGCGCCGACGAATGACGGCGGCAAGTAGGCGAATCTCGATGCACCGTGTGCTTTTCTGTTTCGCGTTGCTGTTGAGCGTACTTGTCGGTTGCGCGCCACACGCTTCCCATACGTCTGCGGGAGCGAGGGCGCTGTTCAACGGCGAAAACCTCGATGGTTGGAAGGGCCTGGTCGGCAATCCGATTTCGCGTGCGAAGATGACACCCGCCGAGTTGGACGCTGCGCAGGCTGCGGCCGACGAGCGGATGCATGCGCACTGGTCCGTCGTCGATGGCGTCCTGGTCTACGACGGCAAGGGCGACAGTCTCGTGACGATCGAGGACTTCGGTGACTTCGAGTTCTGGGTTGATTGGAAGATCAAGCCCGATGGCGACAGTGGCATCTATCTGCGCGGCAGTCCCCAAGTGCAGATCTGGGACAACCCCATCGGCTCGGGTGGGCTGTACAACAATCAGAACAATCCGTCACAGCCGCTGGTGCATGCCGACAATCCCGTCGGGGAGTGGAATACGTTCCGCATTCGCATGGTTGGCGACCGCGTCACCATCTGGTTGAACGATCATCTTGTGACCGATGATGTTGTGCTTGAGAATTACTGGGATCGATCTCAGCCGATCTTCTCTCGTGGCCCGATCGAACTACAGAATCATGGCAACACGCTGTACTTCCGAAACATCTCCGTTCGAGAACTTTGAAAGTCAGAATCCCCATCAAGTACAGGGGGTTTCCAGGGCCCTTCGCGCACTATCGCCCGGTTGCAGCACAGCCGAACAACATCTTCCTTGGCGCATTGCTTCTGTTCTGGATCGGTTGTTTCGCATTCTCCTTCTTCCTCTTCTCGAATACGATCGTGACAACCCCGTTCCTCATCGTGGGCTGGTTGACTCTGGCGTATTGCTGGCGGACCCGCTGGACACGACGGGCTCGTCCGCACGACTGGCTGCTGTGTCTTCAGTGCGCCTACCCGCTGGATGAACTGCCTTCCGAGAGTCGTTGCCCCGAATGCGGCAACTTGTACACGCATGCGTCAACGAGATGGGGATGGCGCGTCATGACCGGCAACTGGTCTTCGGACATGGACCCGCCGCCTCCACTCCCGCAGCGTGATTGATCAGGGCAACGGTTTGATTTCGATCTTGCGGAAGGCGACTTCATCGCCATGGCCAAG
>JAQWRC010000192.1 GCA_029243925.1 Phycisphaerales bacterium | reverse complement strand
ATGGAAATGTCGCCCCACAGAATGTTGGCGTGGAATGCGCCTGAGGGACCCATGAAGTCGAGAACGGGTGAACGCGTGTACTCGCCTGAGCCATCTTCCATGTCCTGTACGACGCCATCTTCAGTACCACGAAGGCAGTAGACGGCATTTGAGGACTTGGCTGTGTCATTCCAGGAAATCAGACGGTCGCCCATCAGAGCCTGGTTTGCATAGGACGTGTGGCTTACGCTGCCATTCAGTCGTGCGTCGAAGCCCTGATCCCAGTAGGAGCAGTTTGACGGATCCCATTTGCTGTGATCGTAGGCGACGATGTTTCCGTTCTCAGGAATTTCGCCCTTGACACCGATGTCAGGATTGACTTCGCAGGGGGAAACGTGAATTTCCACCGTGTGGTAGTTCTGAGCAATCATGGCTGAAGCCAGGTTGTCAGTACTGTTAAAGGTGAAGTTGGGATCGCCGCGGCCGATCATGCAGACATTGCCCATTCCTTCGACCATGACGGGATTCCGCCACAGTTCACCAGGAACACACCAGCTGCCGTTGTAATCGCTGCCGTAGCTTGCCATGCCTTGTCCGAGTCCGCGGAGATTTGCGGAGTCCTTCTTCGCGCGGGCCGTAGCCATTGCGGAAGAAAGTGCCGGAAGAAGCAGGCCCATGAGCAGAGCAATGATCGCGACAACGACCATCAGCTCAACGAGGGTAAAACCTCTCTTCTTAGTCTTCATTGTGGTCTCCAGTTGATTTCAATGAATCATAAAATAAGTGCGTTGAGGAGCACACCGTGTGTTCCTCTCCTACGAGTTGCCACGCGCCGATACATACGGAGCGGGACACCTTCGTCCTGTTCGTTGTGTTGGGGTTCCCTGAGACGCCATCTTGATCTGCAACAGACCCAGATGACGAGACGAGGAATGCCCGCCACGTCGACTCACTTGAATGTCGATCT
This sequence comes from Phycisphaerales bacterium, assembly GCA_029243925.1. Lineage (GTDB taxonomy): Bacteria > Planctomycetota > Phycisphaerae > Phycisphaerales > SM1A02 > SP202. The sequence continues at coordinate 6,506 of JAQWRC010000192.1, read as the reverse complement.
GGGGCGGCGGGAATGAACAGGCCGGAAACCCGGCGAAGAAGAACATTTGATCACGGTATGATGCCGCACCGGATCCGAAGCTCAAGAGCTCCGTGGGATCGTAATCCACCTAGAGATTACCCCACTCATAGCAGCGGTCAAGCGGATTGGTTCCCGGACCCCCTTTTTTAGCAGAGGAAAGCCCAATGCCGAATATCAATGATCGTTTGAATGAGCTTGGAATTACGCTTCCAGTGGCTCCTAAGCCAGTTGCAGCCTATGTACCTGCAGTTCAGACAGGTTCATTGGTCTTTGTAAGTGGGCAAGTGCCGATTTCAGATGGCGTGCTGAGTTCAGCTGGGCCAGTTCCTTCGGCAGTAGATCTCGATGCCGCGATCGCTGCAGCTCGTCTCTGTGGACTCAATGCGCTGGCCGTGCTTTCAGCACACCTTGATGGGGACCTCAACCGCGTGCGACGTATTGTCCGCCTGGGAGTCTTTGTTGCTTCGGATGCGACATTTCACGATCAGCCCAAGGTGGCCAATGGGGCCAGCGAGTTGATGCAGGACGTCTTCGGAGACGCCGGCCTCCACGTGCGAGCCGCAGTGGGATCCGTCAGTCTGCCCTTGGGGGCGACCGTCGAGGTTGAGCTGGTGGCGGAAGTTGCAGGCAGCTGATCAATGTGCGCCGGCAGTGGCGGGCGCATTTCGTGATGCCCAGTCGGCGAGAAACTGTTCAAGTCCACGGTCGGTCAGCGGATGATTCATCATCTGCTGGATCACCTTGAAGGGAACAGTTGCCACATCGGCACCGATCATGGCGCACTGCACAAGATGCAATGGGTGCCTGATTGAAGCGGCCAGAATCTTGGTGTCGTAGCCGTAGTTGTCATAGATGGTTCTGATCTGCTGAATCAGCTCCATCCCATCCTGGCCGAGGTCATCGAGTCGTCCAAGAAACGGACTGACAAGGAAGGCGCCGGCCTTTGCGACAAGCAGTGCTTGAAGCGGCTGAAAGCAGAGGGTCAGATTGGTTCGGATGTTTTGGTCGGACAGTGTCCTGCAGGCTTTCAGTCCATCGACGGTCGATGGCAGCTTGATCACGATGTTCGGCGCGATCTCCGTCAACGGCATCGCCTCCTCGATCATCGCATCGTGTTCCGTGGCGACCACCTCTGCACTGACTGGTCCGGAGACGATGTCGCAGATCTCGTTCATGCGATCAATGAAGTCCACGCCTTCTTTGGCGATGAGACTTGGATTGGTCGTCACGCCATCAAGTACGCCCATGGCGGCGGCGGAACGGATTTCTTCAATATTGGCGGTATCGATGTAGAGCTGCATGCAACGAGTATATCTCGACAGCGGGGCCGGGGTATCAGGAGGCCAGCATGACGATGAGGACCAGCAGGGCAATGACGAGGACCACATTGATGGTGAGTGAAATGGTGGTCAAGGGAGCCGTGCCGCCGCCATCGGATGGTGCCTGCGGCGTGGCAGCGGGGCCCGCTTGTGGACTGCCGAGTTTGACGGCCAACTGCGAAAGGTCCACCTTGGCCCGTGCAAAGTGGGGCGGTTCGCCTTTGCGGCTGAGTTCGAGGTCTTCCAGCAGATCGGCAGCAGACTGATAGCGCTCTTCCCGATTCTTTGCCATCATCATTTCGATGATCTGGGAGAAGCCTGCTGACAGCGATGGGTTCAGATGATCGGGCGGCGTCAGGTCCGACTTCAAATGTTTGTGCATGACCTGCGACGGATTTTTCCCGGAGAAGGGGACCTTGCCCGTGACCATGTGATAGCAGGTGGCGCCAAGCCCATAGATGTCGGCCCCTGGGCCGATGTCCATTTCGCCGCGGATTTGCTCGGGGCTGATGTAGTACGGCGTGCCATAGGCCCGGCCAGCCTCAGCCTTGGCGGCGGCTTCATCATCGACGGCGCGGGCCAGCCCGAGATCCGCAAGTTTCACCACGTTTCGTCCGGTGATCATGATGTTCTTGGGTTTGATGTCGCGATGGATCAAGCCCCGCTCGTGTGCATGCTGCAGCGCGTGGGCGGCTTGAATGAGGATGTCGATCGCATCAGGTTCCTGCAGCCGTCGTTCCGCCTTCGTGCGGTCGTAGACCGTTTCGCCTTCGACATACTCCATGACGAAGTAGTGGTGGTCGCCAGCTTGCCCCACGTCATAGGCCTGCACGATGTTGGCGTGGTTGAGTTGGGCCGCAGATCGACCTTCCTTGTAGAAGCGGTTGATGAAGTTGGCGTCAGAAGAGAACTTCTTGGGCAGCACCTTGATGGCGACCAGACGATCAAGGCTGACCTGCTTTGCGAGGAAGACGGTTGCCATTGCGCCCGAGCCAAGTTTCTTCATAATTCGGTAACCGGGGATGCGCTGCGATGACTTCTTGGCATCGAACTCCTTCTGGAGCCGGTCAAGTTGATGACGTGTGACGTAGTCGTGCGTCAGAAGAAAGTCAGACAAGGTCCGCGGGTCTTCCGGATCATCGATCGACTTGGCCTCTTCGGAGCATTGTTCGAGCTCATCTGCGGTGACCAGACCTGATTCAACGACGATCTTGCCCAGCAGGGTGTCGAAGCCGGCCGTTGAGTTGCCGGGCGCGGGCATGTCATCGCCCGGAGTGGATTCGTCCTGTGATGCTGCCGGCGGTTCAGGCGCCTTCGCTCTGGAGACCGGCTCTGGCGCGTCGGAATCCGCCAGGGCGGGCACGTCTCCGGTGGAGTCGGCTGGATCGGGCTGGAGGTGTTCATGCATCATGCCGCGGGCTCTTTCCTGTGCGCGAAGCATAGCGGGAACCCCCCAGCAACGCTTGCAGCCACTTCACGCGGAGCCGCGGGGCTCCACAGAGGTATCATGCGCCATGGAGCCACGGATGCCAGTGCCGAATCCAGTGTTGAACCCCCCCAGACGGATTCTTTTGATTCGCCCCAGCGCCCTCGGGGATGTGTGCCGCACCGTGCCGGTGCTGGCCAGCCTCAAGCAGGCGTTTCCGGACGCGGTCATCGATTGGCTGGTGAATGATGTCTTTGTCGATGCGGTTTCAGCGCACCCCGACCTTTGTGATGTGGTGCCGTTTCCTCGCCGTCGATTTGCCCACTGGTGGCGAAGCCCCCGCATTGCACGGGAGTTGGTGGGCTATCTTCGCATGCTTCGCCGATCAGACTACGACCTCGTACTTGATTGTCAGGGGTTGGGGCGCAGCGGACTGCTGAGTTGGGCAACACGGGCGCCATTGCGCATCGCCGACCGACATGCACGCGAGTGGGGTTGGCTTGGGGCGACGCGTCGAATCGACACCTCGGCCAATGCCCACGACGTTGATCGCATGCTTGCATTGCTGGAAGGTTGCTCGGTCCCGGTCGTCAAGGACATGAGGTTGCATGTTCCGGAATCCGATCGGGCGGCATGGAACGGGCTCGACTTTCCCGGAGGACAGTACGCCGTGCTGGCACCGACAAGCCGATGGATCACCAAAGCCTGGCCTGCGGCGAAGTGGGCAGCTCTGGCCGAATCGCTGCTTGAGGGGCGATGTGAACATGTCCTTTTGATTGGCGCCCCAAATGAACGTGCGGCCGTATCTGCCGTGCGTGATGCGATGTCGACCAGTGCCGATCGGGTGCATGACATGGCTGGCCGCACCAGCGTGGGTGGTTTGATGGCGGTCATTGAGGGTGCACGTATTACGGTGTCAAATGATTCCGCGGCATTGCACATGGCGGTTGGGCTCGGCGGACGCTGTGTCGGCTTGTTTGGTCCGACCAATCCGGGGAAAGTGGGGCCGTATGGACTTGAAGCGTGTGTGGTTCGTGCCCCAGCAGCCGAGCCGGTGCACTATCGAGACACATCGATCGGTGATTCCATCATGGACCGCATCGAAGTCGACGACGTGCTCACGAAAGTGGATGCAGTCCTTGCCGATGCGGCCGGGTCAGCGTCATGAACTGGTCGATGCCCATCATGTTGGCGAGTCGCTCGCCTCGGCGGTTGCAACTGCTGCAGGCAGCAGGCTGGCCGGTGCGACTGGAACCTTCGGATCTGGATGATGGACGTTTGCAGATGGGCTCGGTCAAGCCGGAAGCCTGGGTGGAGGCGCTCGCCTGCTTGAAGGCTCGAGCGTCGGCGCATGCAATGCAGACTCGAGGCGTGTCGGATGACCCCTGCACGATCCTTGGCGCAGATACGGTGTGCGTACACGATGGGCGAGTGCTTGGTCAGCCTGCCGATGCAGCGGCGGCGAAATCCATGCTGACTCTCCATTGCAACACGTCACATGAGGTCTTGACAGGCACCTGCCTGATCGCATGGCCATCTCAGGAGCGTCATCTCTTCGTGGATCAGGCCACGGTGACCTGGGGAGACATCGATATGTCCGAAGTGGACCAGTACATCGATTCGGAACAGTGGCGTGGCAAGGCGGGTGGGTACAACCTGCAGGATCGCATCGATGCGGGCTGGCCCATTACCTGTGCAGGTGATCCGGCAACGGTGATGGGTTTGCCGATGCGTCGACTGCATGAACTGTTTGATGGCCGTGGGTCCGGTACGGTGTCCACATGAATGGTCCACTGCCACGCACGCTGCGGCCGCTGACGATCCCCGCTTCGTGGATCTGGCGACTGCTCATCAATCGTCGCAATCGTCGCTTCGATCATGGCATCGGCGTGCATCGCGCGTCCGTGCCGGTCATTGCCGTGGGCAATCTGACCACCGGAGGCACGGGCAAGACACCCATGGTGCAGTGGATCACCGATCGCTTGCTGGATGCGGGCCGTCGGCCGTGCGTCTGCCTTCGTGGATACGGCGCTCGTGCCGGGACACAGAGTGACGAGCAGCAGCTCTATGAATCAGCATGGACGGACGTGCCGGTGCTTGCTGCCCCCGATCGGGCGGGAGCATTGGCCGATCACCTCTCCGGCGACGTCGATACTGATTGCGCCGTGCTTGACGACGGCTTTCAGCACCGCCACCTCGATCGTGATCTCGATCTGGTGCTGGTGGATGCATCGCGACCCTTGGATCGGCAGCGCCTGCTGCCCGACGGTCACTTGCGTGAGCCCTGTTCCTCATTGTCGCGTGCAAGCGCAGTGATCGTGACGCATGCGGCCGCAGTGGATCCGGAGCTGTCGTCCTTCATTGAGCATTGGCATGGCTCGCCACCACTGGCCTGGACCGAACATCGGTGGACCTGCGTGCATGTGCATTCCGCATCTGACTGCATCGAGCAGCGCACCGCGTGGTTGTCGGGTCGGCGATTCGTCACCCGTCTTGGGATAGGACATCCCGATGCGGTTCACGAACAGCTGCATGCCGCCGGCGCGACGACGGTGTTCAACATGCCGGCTGCAGACCATGCCCCCTTCGGGAAGGCTGAACTCAGTGAGCTGGCCCAGCGGGCAGCGGGGGCCGACGGCATCTTCATGACGGCCAAGGATTGGGTCAAAGCCCGGCCTCTGCGTGATGTGCTCGGGGATGTGCCGGTCATCGTCCCGCTCCTGCGATTGCGATTTCTTTCGGGCCAGGCGGACCTTCTAGAGCGGATCGAGGCGGTGACGACTCCGCTGGCTGCATCGGGCGGGTAATCTGGTGTCGACATGACCACACTTCTGGATCAGATCGCAGGTTTCAAGTCGTGCTCCATACTCGTGGTGGGCGATTTCATGCTGGATGAGTTCGTCTACGGCGACGCCGAGCGGCTCAGCCCGGATGCGCCGGTTCCGGTGTTGCGAAGTGAACGAACGGAACGGTCCTCGGGCGGGAGTGCAAATGTAGCGACCTGCCTGCAGGGATTCGGCGCCACCGTTGCATGCTGTGGAGTCGTCGGCAGTGATGACGAAGGCAGTTGGCTCATCGAGTCGCTCTCAAAGGCCGGCGCCCAAGTCGACGGCCTGATCATTGATGAGACGCGACCAACGACGGTCAAGAAGAGCCTCGTTGGCCTTGCCCAGCACCGCCATCCTCAGAAGATGTTCCGCATCGATGTTGAATCTTCCAAGCCACTCGACGCATCAATCCACGATCGGTTGCTCGACGTGGTTCGCGAGCGCATCGCAGCGGGAGTCGATGTCGTGTGCCTCGAAGATTACGGCAAGGGCGTCTGCAGTACGGCGCTGTGCCAATCCGTCATCGAACTCGCCTCCGCGGCCGATGTTCCAGTGCTGGTGGACCCTGCTCGCATCGGTGACTGGGGACGCTACAAGGGCGCAACGGCGATGACGCCCAATCGGACGGAACTCGAGGAAGCACTCGGGCGAACACTGGGCGAAGGCGTGCCCGATGGTACGGCTGCCACCGAAGTGATGGATGGCCTGGCACTTGATGCGCTGGTGATGACGCTTGACCGACATGGAGCGTTGCTGGTTCGTCCTGGAGTCGATGCGCTGCATGTGCCTACGACGGCACGCAGCGTGTACGACGTCACGGGAGCCGGTGACATGGTGCTCGCGGCGTTGGCCGTGGCGATCGGAAACGGACTTGGCTGGCCTGCTGCGGTGGAGTTCGCCAATGCAGCGGCG
>JAQWRC010000180.1 GCA_029243925.1 Phycisphaerales bacterium | reverse complement strand
GCCATGTTGGAATCCCAGCACCAGATCATCGGTGATCTCCTGCAGGGCGAAGGGAATCTGAGAAAAGGGTTGATCATGTGGCCGGCTCCGCACACGGAGGTCAATGAAATTGTCCTCTTCACAGCGGGGATCAGCAGTGAGTCCACGGTCATCAAGCATCCAGTGTCTGGAGAGGACATGGTGCTTCACAAGACACTGATGCGTGAATACCTCGTACCCGGAGATGCCACGGGCCTCGGCGATGCCCCTGTGGAGCTGCATTCGGACCTGGATCGGGCCCCACGGTGGATATTCCGCTGATTTGTGTTAGGATATTCGACTCGATTTCCCCGCTTTAGAACGTGATTCGGGTGGGGATCAGCATCGATCAAGGAGTGTGTCATGGCACATAAGAAGGGCCAAGGGTCTTCAAAGAATGGTCGCGATTCCAACCCGCAATATCGCGGTGTAAAGTTGTATGGCGGCCAGTATGCCAAAGCAGGCTCGATCATCGTTCGGCAGTGTGGAACGCACTTCAAGCCGGGGTACCTCGTTGCCCGGGGTCGTGATGACACCTTGTACGCATTGCAGCCGGGGCACGTGAGCTTTCGTGGTCGGCATATCGACATCATTCCGGCGGAGGCCGGAACGCCTGCCTACGAGGCAGTATCGAAGGCGAGCTGAGCCCGCCGCCGTGCGGTCTTGACTTGATTGAATACACTTCACCACGGGACGCTTCGGGCGTCCTGTGTTCGTCTTGGGGTCTGAACGTCATGCTCATCGATCGCGCCACGCTTTACGTTCGGTCCGGAAAGGGCGGCCATGGATGTATGAGCTTCCGTCGTGAGAAGTTCATTCCCAAAGGCGGCCCCGACGGAGGAAATGGCGGACGCGGTGGTGATGTGGTCCTGGTCGCCGACCCGAGCCTGGACACCCTTCTGCCGCTGACGCCCCGGCCACACTACCGAGCCGAGTCGGGCCAAGGTGGGATGGGCAAGAGCTGTATCGGCCGTGATGGTGCCGATTGCATTGTGAAAGTGCCGTTGGGAACTCTGGTCTTTGACCGTGAAAGCAAAGCACTTCTGGCGGACATTTCCGATTCGAAACAGCGGGTCATCGTTGCAGAAGGCGGACAGGGTGGCCGTGGCAATGAATCGTTCAAGAGCTCGACGAATCAGGCGCCTCGGGAGTCGACGCCAGGGGGAGACTGGGTGGAGCGGACGATTGATCTGGAACTGAAGCTCATTGCAGACGTCGGATTGGTCGGTCTTCCCAATGCAGGCAAATCGACGATGCTCCGATCCTTCTCTCGTGCACGACCAAAGGTGGCGGACTATCCATTCACGACACTTTCGCCGCATCTTGGTATTGCCGAACTGTCACGGCATCGTCGGCTGATTGTTGCAGACATTCCAGGGTTGATCGCAGGAGCGGCAGATGGGGCTGGTCTTGGCCATGACTTTCTCCGGCATATAGAGCGAACTGAGCGCATCGTGCATGTTGTCGATGTCATGCCTTTCGACGAGTCCGATCCGGTTCAGAACTACAAGACGATCCGTGGTGAACTCGAGGCGTACTCAACGATACTGGCCGAGAAGCCCGAAACGATCGTGCTCAATAAGATTGATCTCATCCCGGAGCAGGATCGGGAAGAGCATTGCCGCGCCATTCTCTCGGGTCTTGGGACGTCAGAGCCGCCACTGCTGCTGAGCGGACTGACCGGTGAAGGTGGCGAAGCGTTGCTCGAGCGGCTCTGGCAAGCCCAGCATGGTGCTCCAGATGCGACATGGGAAGCCCACGAAGGCTGACCATTATTTTGCACCAACTGCAATAGAGGCATTTCATCAGCGTTCTTCAGTTGTGCCGGTCGCATTCCGAAGCGACCGCCAAGCATGCTTGGATGCACCGCGTATGAACTTGCGTTGACACTCTCTCCTATGGTCACGTGTGGTCCGCCTTCACCTCCCCGGTGAAGGTGTGATCACGTGGCTAACCGCAACAGGATGATTCAGTTGAAAGGAGTTTTATATGAAATGGTTCACGGTTCTTCTCATGTCTCTGGCCACTCTGGTCATCGGTGCCGTCGTAATTGCCGGATACAACATCGACTCTACGGTGGGCCACCAAGTGCCGAACCCAACAGCGGATGCTGCGCCTTCAGACAGGCATGTCGCCACGCCACAGGACCTGCGTGCATTTGATTTCAATGGCGGCACTCTGGCCGGCTTGGTCGATGCCATGCAGCATGCATGGCCGAGTCTGAACATTGTGCTGGACTTGGACGTGGCTGCCATGCCTGTCCCATCCATGCACTTGCCGGTGATGAATGCAGCTGGCCTGGCCGCTCTGTTTGAGCAATACGAGGTGGCCAATGCGACCGGACACTGGAGCTGTGAATCAATGGCATTCACGGTGGATCCGCGAACCAAACTCTATCACTTCAGAGGTTCGTTCTATCCGACACGGCCAGAGTGAATCACCACCCGGGGGTCCGCTTGAACGTCACGGTGCAATCAATCGCCGTGACGTTCACGGAGTCTCGGACTGAGTCGCAGAAGTAACTGGACTCGTTCGACTTCATCAAGCATTTCGTGCAGTACTTCGCGTACTGGATCTGCAGGTGCTTCAGCCAGCACCGGGGCGGCGTCTCCGAGGGCCTTGCGTGCCATCGATCGATAGCGTGAAAGTGTTCGATCGCCAAAGCGTGCGCAGGGGTGAAAGTCCTCTGCCATGAGCCACGTCATGGGAACGCGGTAGCCTTCATTGATTCTGTTGGCCACGATCAGTTCTGCAAAGTCGTCACTGCGGGGGATGAACCGGAGTTCGATCAGATCGGGCTTGGCCTCGGCAATGCGCTGCAGAGCAGCGCCTTGCAGTGCGCAGTCTCCGCACCACTGGCCTGTGAGGCAGAGAATCTTCATTGCTCGAGTGAACCCCTGCGTGATTTCCACCTGGTCACTTTCGAGGGCGAGGGCGTCATGACGTTGGTGCCACTGTGCTTGGTGCCCCGGATCGCCGGCGGCGACAAAGGATTCGTAGGACATGCCGTGAGCAAAGGCGTCCTGGAGTGTGTCGGCATTCATGAACATGGGATCAGTCTCCGTGGCGTGTTCGCAGCCTGCCGCTGAGTCGCAACAGTAGGTGCACGCGTTCAAGTTCATCCAGCCAGTCCTGCGTGGCATCCGTGAGCAGATCGTCTCCGACTGCAGCGCCCGGCATGGGGCAGCTGGGGCCCAGTTGCTTGGCAGCCATGTGTCGGTAGTACTGCAGCGTTCGATCACCCAGTGCGGAGACGGGCTCATGGTCTTCGGCCATGAAGAGCACGACGGGGACGCGGTGCCCATCATTGATGGCCAGTGCGTCCCGAAGCGACTCGTCTGCATCGCGGTCGATGAATCGAAGATCAATGCACGGCGTCGCATCAGCGAGTGCCTGAAGCACCGGCCCCTGGCGTACGCAATCACCACACCAGATGCCCGAGACCATCAGCACGAGGATGCGTCGGGTGAACTGCTGAAGCAGCTCGGTCTGCTCGGGTGCAAGCGCAATTCGCTCATGAAGTTCCCGCCAGGCAACAGCCTTGTCCTCATCGCTTGCCAGATAGGCATCCCATGAGCATGCGGATTCGAAGATGTCGTGAAGCGCGTCGGCGCGCAGGCCTGCTGGCATGATCAGTTCTCGTTGGCGTGTCGTATCAATGCACGAAGTGCGTCAAAGGCCTCCATGGGGGTCATGGAGTCCAGGTTCATTGCGCGAAGCGTTTCCAGACATGGGTGTGTAGCCCCGCCTGCAAAGAGGTCGAGTTGGTCCGCGTCCGCCGCTGTTGGGGGGGTGGTGCCGGAGGAGTTCTGTCCGGTGTCGACACTCAGCGTGTCAAGCAGCCGGGCGGCGTGATCAAGCGTGTTGCGTGGAATTCCAGCGAGCTGTGCTACGTGGATGCCGTAGCTGCGATTTGTGCTTCCGGGCTGGATGCGATGCAGGAAGACGATTCGATCCTCCCATTCGCGGACGGCGACGTGGAGATTGGTGACTCCGCCGAGTTGATCAGCGAGTGTGGTCAACTCGTGATAGTGGGTGGCGAACAGTGTCCGGCACCCTCGATCAGCAATTGTTTCCGTAATCGCCCAGGCCAGCGAAAGCCCGTCGAGTGTGCTCGTCCCACGCCCGATCTCATCAAGTACGACAAGACTGCGATCCGTGGCATGATGCAGGATGTTGGCCGTCTCCATCATTTCAACCATGAAGGTGGATCGGCCCGCGTGCAGTTCATCGGCGGAGCCGATGCGAGTGAAGATCCGATCCACGGCACCGATGGTCGCTTCGGATGCCGGGACGAAGCTTCCGATGTGAGCCAGGAGCACGATCAGCGCCACTTGGCGAATGTAGGTGCTTTTGCCTGCCATGTTGGGCCCGGTGATCAGGGCGAGGGTCGGCTCGTTGTCACCGCCCAGTCGAGTGTCGTTCGGAACGAATTCGCTTCCGAGGCTCGCGTCGAGCACGGGGTGCCGACCGGCCTTGATGTCGAGTTCACGGCCTTGCGTCAATGTCGGCCGCACGAAGGAGTGCTGTACTGCAAGTACAGCGAACCCAGCTAGCACATCAATTTCAGCCACTGCTTCAGCGAAGTCATGCAGTGATTCGCCTGCAGCATCGATGTCCGCGCACAGCTGCTCAAACAGCAGCAGCTCACGATCGACGGCCTGCTGCTGTGCGCCAAGAACCCGTTCTTCGTACTCCTTGAGTTCAGCGGTGATGTAGCGTTCGGCGTTCTTGAGTGTCTGCTTGCGGTTGAAGGCGATCGGAACACTGCTGGTATGGGCGTTGGTCACTTCGATGTAGTAGCCGAACACCTTGTTGTAGCCGACCTTCAGCGAGGTGATGCCGGTCTCTTCCGCCAGGCGTGTCTGGTAGGCGGTAAGCCAGGCAGTTCCGTCCCGCTGCAGGCCACGATATTCATCGAGCAATCCGTCGATGCCGTCTGCAATCAATCCGCCTTCACGCATATGGGACGGTGGATCCTGGACACACTGCTCGACCAGTCGTTCGCCAAGCGGTGTGGCGACTACCGCAGCACGCCCCAGCCGCTCACGAATCGGTGCAAATGCATCATCGTCGGCAAGCAGTTCAGCAAGGTCAGGCAATGCACGCAGTGAACGTCCCAGTGCCACGATGTCGCGTGGAGTGCCTCTCCGCATGGCAACTCGCCCGATTATTCGAGCAACGTCCTGGACGCCGGTCACGACATCGCGAATTCGGTCACGTCGTCGTTCTTCATCCACCAGACGCTCGACGGCGTCGTGTCGTGCTTCGATCGCGGCTTGATCTCGAAGTGGGTAGCAGAGCCACTGTCGCAGGCGGCGCCGACCCATGGGAGTGCGGGCCTGCTGGAGCACTGCGAGCACCGAGCCTTCGGTTGATCCGGATCGCATTGTGCGTTCCAGTTCGAGGCTCCGCATGGTGGAGGCATCGAGGGCCATTCCGCGATTCCAATGTTCGCGTTTCGGTGGTTGCAGATGGGGGAGGCCAGGCGCCCCGTGAGATCCTGCCTGTGTTTCAAGCAGAAAGCCGAGCACGACCCCTGCAACGGCCAGCGCAGGGTCGCCATCTTCAAACCCCCAGCCTTCAAGACTGGCGACCGACCAGTGCTCGCGGAGTTGTCTGATTGATTCGTCGGGATTGAATGTCCATGACTGGCGTGGCGTCGTCGCACATTGGAGTGCCGTCTGTGCTTCAGCCACGAGGTTGCACACGGCATCGTCATCTTCGATATGAAGCAGTTCGGATGGGCCCAGCCTCACCAATTCGCTGAGCGCCTGCGCGGCGGGTACGGTGCGAAGCCGAAACGCTCCGGTTGAAAGTTCGGCGACGGCAATGTCGAGCAGTTCGACTTCACCATCACGACGCAGTGCAATGGCGGCAATTTGATTGGCAACCGCATCATCCAGCAGTGAATCATCGACCAGCGTGCCGGGTGTGATGACTCTGGTGACGGCGCGATCAACGACGCCCTTGGCTTCCTTTGGATCCTGGACCTGTTCACACACGGCAACCCGGAAACCCTGCTCGACAAGTCGGCGAAGGTAGTTCTCGGCGGCGTGGTAGGGCACCCCCGCCATTGGTATTCCGCTGGTCCGTTCCGTCAGGGTGATGCCCAGCGCAGCGTGCGCGGTCCGCGCGTCGTCATCGAACATTTCATAGAAGTCGCCCATCCGAAAGAACAGCAGGCAGTCAGGATGACGTTCCTTGAACGTCATGTACT
>JAQWRC010000118.1 GCA_029243925.1 Phycisphaerales bacterium | reverse complement strand
GGCAAATAAGCTGTTGACGGTATCATGGGCTCTCATGAGCACCACCAGATCCCACGCCGTTCAGGACCAGATTACCTCTGCCGGAAGGAACCGTTCCATGACGAATCCACCAGCTGTACGAGATGTGATGCGTGAGTTCGGCGACGATTATGGAAGTCGCGTCTTCTCGGGCAACAACATCCGTCGCCGGATCTCGCCGAACTCGTATGAGAAACTTGAGCAGACGATCAAGTTTGGAACGAAGCTTGATGATGATATCGCCGACGAGATCGCAGCCGCGATGAAGGAGTGGGCGATTGAGAATGGCTGCACGCATTATTGTCACTGGTTCCAGCCACTGACCGGCGCGACGGCGGAGAAGCACGATTCATTCCTCGACTTTGACGGCAAGGGTGGGGTACTTGCGGAGTTCACCGGCGCCAGCCTCATCCGTGGTGAACCGGATGCAAGCTCGTTCCCGTCAGGCGGCATTCGCGACACCTTTGAGGCGCGTGGATACACCGCATGGGATCCAACGAGCCCGGCATTCATCACGTTGAATGGTGGTGAAGCGACACTCTGCATTCCAACATGCTTCGTGTCATGGACCGGCGAATCGCTCGATCAGAAGACACCGCTGCTTCGATCCGTTGAAGCACTGAATACGCACGCCATGCGACTCCTCAAGGTCTTTGGATCTGGCGATGGCGTTCATCGGGTTGCTTCAACACTCGGATGCGAGCAGGAATATTTCCTTGTCGACGAGGAACTCTGGTCCCTGCGTCCCGACCTCATGTTGTGCGGACGAACAATCATGGGAGCGGATTCTCCAAAGGGCCATCAACTTGACGATCACTACTTCGGCTCAATTCCCAGCCGAGTACAGGCCTTCATGGGTGATGCGGAGGAGCGCCTCTACAAGTTGGGCATTCCCGCCAAGACGCGGCACAACGAAGTTGCTCCGGCTCAATTCGAACTGGCTCCGCTTTTTGAGTCGACGAATGTCGCGTGCGATCATCAGATGCTCACCATGAGCGTGTTGCGCAAGGTGGCGCGGGAGCATGGACTCGTCTGCCTCCTGCATGAAAAGCCCTTTGCCGGCGTCAACGGTTCCGGGAAGCACAACAACTGGTCTCTGTCCACCGACAGTGGCCGCAATCTGCTTTCACCGAAGCGTACGGTGCACGAAAACCTCGAGTTCCTCACGATTGTCACGGCAGTCGTACGAGCGATCGACCTTCATGCCGACATGCTTCGTGCTTCCATCGCCAATGCGGCAAACGATCTGCGACTTGGAGCAAACGAAGCGCCGCCGGCGATTCTGTCAATCTTTGCAGGTCATATGCTGCAGACCATGATCGACGAGCTGAAGTCCGGGGCATCCATCGACCAGGCCGAAGGTTCGACGCTGAGTCTTGGGCCAAGCGCGATGCCGGTCATCGAGTTGGACGCCGGAGATCGAAACCGAACCAGTCCGTTCGCCTTCACCGGCAACAAGTTCGAGTTCCGTGCGGTTGGCTCACAGGCCTCCGTCGCCTGGCCGAACACGATTCTGAACACGATCATCGCCGAATCGCTCGATCACATCGCAACGAGATTCGAAGAGTCCGTCGAAGACGGTATGGACGAAGCCGCTCGTGATGAAGTAGTTCGTGGAATTCTTGCCGAGATCATGCGGTCGCACGACCGGGTCGTCTTCAACGGGGACAACTACTCCGATGAGTGGAAGGCTGAGGCGGCGCGGCGGGGCATGCCCAATCTGGCCAGTACTGCAGATGCGCTTCCGGCATTCTCAACCGACAAGGCCAAGGCGCTCTTTGACGCCTATGGCGTGATGTCCGTCAATGAACTGGAAGCCCGTGTGGATGTCCTGCACGAAAATTACTACTCCGTTCTTACCATCGAAGCACGAACGATGCTCAACATGGTCGATACGCTCGTGATTCCATCGGCAGCTCGCTACCAGGCGGAACTTGCTGATACGGTCGCGGGAACACAGGCGGCCGGCGTTGATTCCAAGGCGATCAAGAGTCGGTTGACGTCATTGGTCGAACAAACCAATGACTTGCAGTCATCTGCAGATGCAGTCCGCGCCGCAATGGCTCGATGCGAAGAACTTGAAAGCGACCAACATGCTCGTACTCAAGCGATTCACGATGATCTGCTCCCTGCCATGGAGTCGACCCGCAGCGCCTGCGATGGCATCGAAGGACTCGTGTCCAGTGATCTGTGGCCTCTGCCGAGCTACACGGATCTGCTGTTCAGCAGTTTGGTCTGAGTACATTCACGGGCAGCGCCTTGCGGCCACCGAGCTCACTTGTGCGCGGATCCCTGCTTTTTGACTGCGTCCATTGCGGCTTCGATCGCATCCGAGTCACCGAGAAATCGTCGGTTGGTCGGCGTGCCGTCGGTTGACACGTCGTACACGATGGGAACGCCGGTGGGCAGGTTCAATCCGACGATGTCCTCATCCGAAATCCCGTCGATGTGCTTGATGATTGCACGCAGTGAGTTGCCGTGGGCGACGACAAGTACGCGCCGGCCAGCAGCCAGTTGGGGCTGGATGACATCATTCCAATAGGGAAGTGCTCGATCAACTGTGTGCTTGAGTGCTTCACAACAGGGAAGGTGGTCACGGGGAACATCGTCATAGCGACGATCATGACCGGGCCACCCGGGGTCGGCCGTATCCATCGCCGGCGGCGGTGTTCCATAACTGCGCCGCCAGATCAGAACTTGTTCCTCACCATGTTCAGCGACGGTTTCCGCCTTGTTGAGTCCCTGGAGCGCACCGTAGTGACGTTCGTTGAGTCGCCACGTTCTATGGACCGGGAGCCACATGCGGTCAAGTTCGTCCAGCATGCACCACATCGTTCGAATAGCGCGCTTGAGCATCGAGGTATGAACCACATCGAAGTCGAACTTCTGTTCACACAGCAGTTGCCCGGCGGCATGGGCTTCGCCAAGACCTTGTTCACTGAGGTCGACATCAACCCAGCCGGTGAAGCGGTTTTCCTTGTTCCACAGGCTCTGCCCGTGCCGTACGAGGACGAGTTCGTTCATGAACTCATTCTACCGGCTCCAGATCGATCACCACGGGGGCATGATCCGAAACCTCCAGACCGGCCTCCCGATCCACGAAGGCATCGGTGACTCGGCGCGATGCAGCCGCATTGGCCAGCATGTAGTCGATGCGCCATCCTCGATCGAGGGCCCTCGCCTGGCCCCGATTGGACCACCAGGTGTAGGGTCCATCCCGTTCGCCGAATCGCTCCCGGATCACGTCGGCCCAGCCGGACTCCACCAACGCGTCCATCCATTCACGCTCGTGGGGAAGAAATCCAGACGTGCTGCGGTTGGAACGCCAGTGGAAGATGTCATGTTCGGATCTTGCGATGTTCAGATCGCCGGCCAGAAGCAGGGGGCGGCGGCGGCGTCGTAGGCTGGTGCCGAATGCCGTGAACTCTTCCAGCCACCGGTTCTTCTTCACCTGCGCCGCGTAACTGGACGACCCCGATGGCAGATAGATATTGAGCAGATCCACCCCATCGGTCTGTGCAAGGAGCACGCGACCTTCCGGATCATCGGCTCCGTCTATGCCGGTTCCAAGTTGCTTCAGCGGCGTACGACTGAATGTCGCGACTCCGGAGTAGCCCTTCTTCTCGGCCGGATGCCAGAGGACGTTCCATTCGTCGGGCTCACGCCATGCGTCAGGAAGTTGTTCAGGCAGCGCACGAACTTCCTGCAGAAGCATGACATCAGGCTGCAGGCGATCAATGTGGCGTTCGAAGCCCTTGCGGAGGGCGGCTCTCATTCCATTGACATTCCAGGTCAGAATTCGCAATGCTCGCTCCTCATCACCTGCGGCACTGTATCAAGGTCCACTCAAGTTGCCATGGCGCGATGCGATCGCGACAATGATTCACTCCCCGACAGTGGGGCAAGGAACAACTCATGCCGATCCTCCTCTTGATTCTTCTGGCAATGACCGCCGGGTGCACCATGACCACATCGAACCATCGTCCTGTCCCACCGGACGTCGCACAACGTCCTGTCAGTGATACTCGCCACGGGGATGTCCGAGTTGATGAATACTCCTGGTTGCGTGAGAAGGAGAACCCGGAAGTCATCTCCTACCTCGAAGCCGAGAACGCGTACGCCAAGGCCACCATGGCGCACACCGATGAACTCCAGGAGACGCTCTACGCGGAGATGCTCGGGCGGATTAAGGAAGACGACTCTGGCGTGCCCTGGCGCAAGGGTGACTGGCTCTACTACGATCGGACTGAAGAAGGAAAGCCGTATCCGATCCAGTGTCGACGCCGTGGGAGCATGTCGTCGCCGGAGCAGATCCTTCTGGATGAAAATGAACTTGCCGGGGATTCGGAATATCTCAACATCTCCAGATGGACCGTGAGTCCGGACGGCACACTGCTGGCCTGGCTGGAGGATCGCAGTGGATACGAACAGAATGACCTGTTCGTGAAGAACATCGAGACCGGCGAACTGATCGGCGAGCCGGTCCGCAATCTTGGCCCGTGGTCACTGGCCTGGGCCAGTGACAACGAAACACTCTTCTACACCCGTCAGGACGAGACGAATCGTCCCGATCGGGTGTACCGACGAAACATCAACGATTCGGGAACCGGAGACGAACTGGTCTATCACGACCCGGATGGTCGATTCTTCGTCGGCGTCGAGCGGACCCGCAGTGGAGCATGGTTGCTGATCGGGTGTGGTTCCCAGATCACATCCGAGTATCAGGCTCTTGCGGCCGATGATCCAAACGGATCGTTCTCAATGATTGCTCCACGTCGCAATGGAGTCGAGTACACCGTTGATCATCATGGGGACTCCTTCTACATCCTGACCAACGACGATGCCATGAACTTCCGCATCGTGAAAGCACCCGTAGAGACACCGGGGGCGGAACACTGGGTTGATGTGATTGCTCATGACCCCGACGTCCACCTGCTTGGACATTCGATGTTCAAGGACTTCATGGCCGTGTCCAGTCGGCAGGATGGGTACCGTGGCGTGCGTCTGATGGACCTCGGGACCGGTCGGCAGCGGTCGATCGCTCCGGAGGAGGAAGTGTCCAGTCTGACGCCCGGCACCAACAGGGCCTATGACACCGACATCTATCGTTTCAACTACACGTCGTTGATCACGCCCAGTTCCATCTACGACGAGGATGTGGCGACGGGCGATCGAACCCTGCGCAAACGTACCGAAGTGCTTGGGGGATACGATCCCGAAAACTACGAAACGACCCGCATGACCGCGACTGCTCACGACGGTATCGAGATTCCAATGTCGATCGTGCATCGAAAGGGTGTGAAACCGGATGGTACGAACCCGGTGTTGCTCTATGGCTATGGTTCGTACGGCTTTTCCATGGATCCGTACTTCTCGTCGAGCCGCGTTTCACTGCTCGATCGAGGTGTCGTGTACGCCATCGGTCACATCCGAGGCGGAAGCGAGCGGGGACGACAGTGGTACGAGGACGGGAAGTTCCTCAAGAAGCGGAATACCTTCGAGGATTTCATCTCCTGTGGCGAAGCATTGAAGTCGAGCGGCTGGGCCGACCCCGGACGTATCGCAATCCAAGGTGGATCGGCCGGTGGCCTGCTGATCGGCGCGACGATCAACATGCGTCCCGAGCTCTTCTGCGCCGCCCACGCCGCCGTGCCGTTCGTCGATGTCATGAATACGATGCTGGATCCGACTATTCCACTGACCGTGATCGAATACGAGGAGTGGGGCAATCCCAACGATCCCATCTACTACGAGTACATGAAGTCCTATTCACCGTACGACAACGTCGGGGATCTGGAATATCCGGACCTGCTTGTCACAGCCGGACTCAATGATCCTCGAGTGCATTATTGGGAGCCGGCCAAGTGGACGGCGAGAATGCGAGATCATGTAACCGGTGAGTCCATGCTGATCATGAAGACCAATATGGGTGCTGGCCACGGCGGCGCCAGTGGCCGCTATGGCCGCCTGCATGAAATCGCATTTGAGTACGCCTTCCTTCTTGATCGCCTCGGAGCCACATCGGATGACATTGTTCGCCGGTGAACTTGCGGCAATCGCGGCTGCGTCCTGTTGGGTGGTCACGGCGATGGTGCTTGCTGCTGCGGGTCGTCGTGTCGGCGCGACGGTTGTCAATGCAACACGCATCTGGCTTGCCTTGCTGATTCTACTTGCGGTACACCGGCTGCTCCTTGGATCCTGGTGGCCAACACTTACGCCAGCATCGCTGTGGTACCTCGGTGCATCGGGTGTGATCGGGCTGACAATCGGCGACCAGTTTCTGTATCGAGCA
>JAQWRC010000159.1 GCA_029243925.1 Phycisphaerales bacterium | reverse complement strand
GAAGACGAAGGTTCCGGATCGACTGCACTACATCGTCTTCGTAATCGATGAGCTCGCCGATCTCATACTCACCAACAAGGAAGTGGAGCAGTCGATCGTCCGCATTGCCCAGAAGGCACGAGCGGTGGGAATTCACCTCATCCTCGCGACGCAGCGCCCACAAGCCAATGTCGTCACCGGACTCATCAAGTCGAACATGCCCTGCCGCCTCTCCTGCAAGGTTGCCAGCAGTATGGACAGCCGCATCGTGCTCGACGGCAAGGGAGCTGAACTGCTCCTGGGCAATGGCGACATGATGTACGTCACACCTTCCACACCGGACATCAGCCGGGGGCAGGGGACGTTTGTGAGTGACCCTGAAAGCCGCAAGGTCGTGAAGTTCCTCAAGGAAGTTGCCAAGCCAAGCTTTGAGCGCAGCCTCATTCAGGTGCGAAACGTGGACACCGGTGGCGTGAACTCTGCAAAACGTGAGGAATGCGACCCCCTGTTCGACCAGGCCGTCCGCATCATCATCGAAAGCGGCCGCGGCTCAGTTTCACTGCTGCAAAGGCGACTGGCTATCGGCTACAGCCGATCATCGCGACTGGTCGACCAGATGGGCATGGCGGGAATTCTTGGCGAGCACGTCGGGTCCAAGGCACGTGAAGTCCTCATTTCCATGGAAGACTGGGAGCAGATGCAGGCCATGGACGACACGGATTCCGAGCTGGATACCGATCCGGCCTACGTCGACGATGACCCCGACGGGCTCGATGAATCGGTTCCCGAGGAATACGCCGGCGAATACAAAAACTGACGATCCAGAAGATCGTGTTCAGATTTATGATTTCCTTCATCGCCCGGGCCAGTTCCGGGCGATACTTTTAGAGTGAATGACCTCTGGTCATGACATGGGCAAACCCCAGTGCATGCCAAAGCGATTCACGACGAGCGTGGGCTGACGTCCTTGAGACCATGCCCCACGGGCGCTGTGCCTCCCAAGACGTTGGGAGGGGAAGAAATCCGGCAATCGGGTGCATACCCGGTGATGGCTGGAACAAGTTGTATTTCAAAGGAGGTGATCCAGTGATTGATTTATGTGACTGTTTAAAGGGTTCGCACGAATAGACGTGTAACCGACGGGGATGCACACGTGCGACCCTCTACAGAAAAGACCATGACCGGGCCGCCCTCAGGGCGGCCCGGTTTCGTCTGACCCCCGCCACGGCATCGACACATGGATTTGCGGTGGCTCGTTTCCCAACCCGGTACACTGGGCTTCCTGATGCCAGACGCCTCTCACGATCTTCGCTCCGTCACCGTGGACTTCCTGTCCGAGGCGGAGGCCATTCGCGAAGGCGGCGGCACCCGCGGCATCGAACGGCAGCACAAACTCAATCGACTAACTGCCCGGGAACGGCTCGACCTCCTCGTCGACAAGGATTCCCCCGTCTTTGAATGTGGCCTGTATGCCGCCTGGAACATGTACGCCGACTACGGTGGAGCGCCTGGAGCAGGCGTCGTCACCGCAATCGCAACCGTCGGCGGAAAACGCTGCATGATCATCGCCAACGACGCCACCGTGAAAGCTGGCGCCTTCTTCCCGATGACATGCAAGAAGATCATCCGTGCCCAGACCATCGCACACCGCGCCAGACTTCCCCTGCTCTATCTGGTCGATTCTGCGGGAGTCTTTCTGCCCCTGCAGGAGGATGTCTTTCCGGATACCGATGACTTCGGGCGCATCTTTCGAAACAATGCCGTCCTCTCTGCGGACGGAATCCCCCAACTGGCGGCGATCATGGGCAACTGCGTCGCCGGAGGCGGGTACCTTCCCGTGTTGTGTGACACCCTCCTCATGACAGAGGGAAGCGGTCTGTATCTTGCAGGTCCTGCACTTGTGAAAGCCGCCATTGGCCAGGACGTCGGAAACGAAGATCTTGGTGGAGCCGCGATGCACGCGGAAATCTCCGGGACGATCGACTTTCACGAACCGGATGATGCCGCCTGCATTGAACGAGTTCGATCCCTTGTGCATGCGGACCAGTCCACTGATCCCGCCCATGGCCCCCCATACGAGGCCGTTGCGCCAGCCGACAAACCTGAATCCATCTACGACATCTTCCACAGTGATCCGCATCAGCAATACGACGTCAAGGACATCCTGTCCTGCGTCGTCGATGACGAGTCATTCAGTGAATACAAAGCGGACTACGGCGCATCAATCGTCTGTGGTTATGCACGCATCGGCGGCAGACCCTGTGGCATCGTGGCCAATCAACGGAAGCTCACCCAGAAGAAGATGCCCGGCGGCAAGGCCGGGCCTTCGACGGCGATGAACATGCCAGCAGTCATCTACACCGAGTCGGCCGACAAGGCGGCGCGATTCATCATGGACTGCAACCAGAAGGAACTGCCCATCATCTTTGCACATGACACGACTGGCTTCATGGTCGGCAGAGACAGCGAGCAGGCGGGAATCATACGCAGCGGCGCAAAAATGGTGAACGCCATGAGCAACTGCATCGTTCCGAAGATCTCCTTGATCATGGGCGGCAGCTACGGAGCCGGCAACTACGCCATGTGCGGACGCGCGTTCGACCCGCTGCTGACATTGGCATGGCCCGGCTCTCGATGCGCGGTCATGGGTGCGGCGCAGGCCGCGAGCACGCTGATGCAGATCGATCTTGCCGCACGCAAGCGACGCGGAGAAGCCGTTGACGAGGAGGAACAGAAACAGCTCCTTGAAGCCGTCACCGCGTCCTATCAGGAACAACAGGACATCCGCTACGGCGCAGCACGAGGATGGGTGGATCGCATCATCGAGCCTGAAAAGACGCGGGATGAACTCATCGCCGCTCTGCAGGTGGCATCGAGCTTCCCCATCACCGGTACATTCCGTACTGGTGTGTTGCAGACCTGAGCCAACTGCTCACTCCTCGAGCATTGCATCGATCGCCTGTAAGCGGCGCTCGTGCAGCGGTTGGCCCGGCTCAAGAAGCAACAGCGCCTCGATCTGATGTCGAGCGTAGTCCAGAGACTTCGCTTCAAGAGCAAGTGCTGCCACACGCTCGCGAAGTTGCGGATCGTAGGGATCGAGCCGCAGCGCTCTCTTGCCCGAATCCAATGCCCCTTCGTAATCACCGAGCGATCGCTGCACCTTCGCCAGATCCAGCCACGGCTGCGTATCGTCCGTGGAACGCATCGCCAGCATGCGCAGATGCTCCACCGCTCCAGCTGGATCAGATTCGGTCCGGACATCCGCCAATACGCGATGGCCGGCAGGATCATCCGGTCGCATGTCCACATACCGGACAACACGTTCAAGCAGCTCTTCGTCCATGGGGCCGCCTTCTGAAATCCAGTGCCGAATCGACTCGTACAGCAGGTCAGGATGGGACGCATGGGATTCAAGCAGAAGTTCGATGGTCTCGACATCCAATGTGCCCAGATCAAGCTGAGTCGGAAGTGGCCAAACAACCATGTGGCTCGAATCGTCTGCTGGCAAGCCGATCCGCTCCAGCAACTGCGCCATGCCACGCTGCATCGCCTCACCTTGCCGGCGACGATGACGGTGGTCACCTCTGGCATCGGACTCGAACAGTTCTTGGGCCAGTTGCGCATTGGTCGGTGTCGACAGCAGTCCCCATTCGTTGAAACGCGTGCCTGCCCACTCCAGGAAATCGAGG
Source organism: Phycisphaerales bacterium (assembly GCA_029243925.1). Lineage (GTDB taxonomy): Bacteria > Planctomycetota > Phycisphaerae > Phycisphaerales > SM1A02 > SP202. The sequence continues at coordinate 3,980 of JAQWRC010000159.1, read as the reverse complement.
TGGAATCGACTTCGTGACACGCCCAATGCAGCTGGAAACGCGTTCGATTCCTGAACACCATCCCGATAGGCATCCAGCAATTGATCAAGCCCCTGCTGCCCCCATTCCGCCAGGAGGTACTCGACCATCAACCATGATTGGGCATAGGCGAGCGAACGATCCTGCGGCCTGCGCGGGCGCACGAAGCCCCAATCAAGTTCATCAGGATCGAGCAATGTGCCTTCCGCCCACTCGCTCGCCAGCAACTGACGTGTTTCCCAGCTGCGAGGCGCGATCTCCATGGAGACCGCCAGCCCCTCAGTCAGCCACAAAGGCAATCGATAGTTCGTTCGATCAAGGGTCAATGTATGAGCGTACTCGTGCTGCAACACGTTGACCCAGTCGTACCCGCCCAAGTGGCGTGAACCCAATGCTGCACGGGGCACCTCCATGGCAATCACCGGCCCGGTACATGCAGCCACGGTATGAATGTCGGGCATGCCAACGACTCGGACGGCAAAGGACTCGTGGTCCGGATACAACTCCACCGTGGTGCGCTCCGCCGGCGACCATCCCAATCGCTCTTCGAGAAGATCGTGCATCGCTTCAAGTTGCTCGGGCATGTCACGGACCAGCGCTTCATCGATGCCAGGCGACCATCGAATGATGAAGTGTGGCGTCTCCAACACCTCGTACTGCTCAAGCGACTGCAACAGCGCAAGGCTGTTTGCCGCCCGCAGATTGAACGGATCGAGTTCAACTGCACGAGCCATGGATGCCATTGCACGTGAATCCTGCCCCGCCTGCCATCGCATGAGCCCCTGCTCAATATGAGCTGCAGCCCACTGGGGCTGCAGAGCCAATGCCATTTCAAGCCAATGATCGGATTGCTCGAACTGTCGATGCAACGACAACAAGCGCCCAATCGTCGTGAATGGACGAGGGTCCCCTGGCCCGGACGCTCGGAGGCGACTCTCCAGATGCGCACTAAGTTGCTTCTGATTGGCAAGCTCAGCAGCCGCAATCGCCAATGCCAATGCTTCCGGATGCTGAGGGTACCGGTCCAACACGGGCTCGAGAATCTCGCTGGCTGCCTCGACATCACGGCGAACAAGTGCTGACTCGGCCTCGATGAGTGCGGCCAGCGGGTGGTCCTCCAGGAGTCGCCGCAGTGTTCGCGCTGCGGCATCCGCTCCTTCGAAATCAAACATCCGCACTGCCAGTTGACCAAGTTGGTACCAGACAAGAGCCAATCTGGGGTTCAGCTCCAAGGCCTCCCACGCTGCTGCGGCTGCATCGTTGTACCGGTGTTTTTCACTGAGTACATCTGCTTCCTCCAGCATCGCATCCCAATACAACGGATCCTGTTCATCTCGAAGAGCGGCAAGAGCATCGAGAATGGATTGGTACGCCTCTCCGGTTCGGCCGGAGGACAACGCATACTGTCGCACGGCGCGGATGCGGGCCATTTCAACTGCACTGGACCTGCCCCCCTGCTGCATGACTTCCTTGAGGAGCGCATTGGACTGCTCAACCTCGCCGAGTTCAAAGGCAATTCGACCGGCAAGAGAACGTGCTTCCTGATCCGTCTCGCCAATCAGAAGTTCAAATGCACGCCTGCGTTCGCCTCGGCGCCACGCTGCACGTGCTACCAGTACGCGAGGAAGATTCGGATCCTCGAAGACCGGGTCATCCCAGTGCCCGATCTGAAGCGCCGCTTCGGCACGCTGACGAGCAGTCTGCAGATCTTCCTGTTCCCAGGTTCCATGATGACGATGCAGCGCGTTGCGCTCGGCATCGGTCAGAAACGCGTCGTCATGCAACTGCTCAACGACTGGCGACACTGGGCGCGGGGGTGGCACGATGGACTGCCCCATGGCTGCAGATGGCAGCAGCAGAAGCAGCAGGCTGATTCGCCCCCTCATGGGCCCGGCTCATCAGGTGGCGTGCACGGGCGTTCATCGAGCATCCAGTCATCACCGGATGGAATGGTGCCCTGCAGCGTGTCACGCTGCGTTTCGTTCAGTTCAGGGTTGATGACGACGTCTGTAAGACGAACGCGACGAACATTGTCCTTGTCATCGGTGGTCTCGATACCAAGAGGCAGCCAGTTGCCAGTGTCGTACCAGACATCGATGCGAGTGAAATCCTCTGCGGCTGGTGTCCCTGCACGAGGTGTGAGGCGCAATCCCTTGATCGAATGATCCTTGGCCAACGAGGCCAGAAACGGCGCTGCCGGACCCTCCGGAAGAACCTCGACTTCGAATCGCTGCTTGACTTCATCTCGCGGCTGGCCGATGGGCAGCGGAAAACGACCATCAAGGCGTGTTGGATCATTCGCCTCGCCGCAAAGCTCCCATCGAATGCACTGCTTCTTCTCGTGATCAATTTCCGAAAGCCAGCGCCCGTCGTACACGATGTGTTTTCTTCGCGACTCCAGTCGTCTTCCAATGAGACGTTTCTCGAGCAGAATCGCAAACTGAGGGGGGGCATCTCCGTTGCGCTGATAGTACATGCTGCCCGAACGCACATCACGCTTGTTGAAGAGCGGCTCGATACGCTCCACCGAAACCGATGCATGAACTCGCTGCACCACATCGCGCTGGTCTTCTGCATGCTGAAGCATTCGATCTGCTTCAGAGTCCACAGGCGGAGTCACGGGCGCTGCTGGAGCCGGGGCCGAAGGTGGCGAGGTGGCTTCCTGCCCTGCATCCGGAGCACTGTGGCAAGCTGCCACTCCAAACATCATGCACAGTGTGAACGCAACGGTATACATGGGAATTTCCGGTCTCATGACGCTCGCGACTCGACGGATGCGATTCGCTCTTTCAGATGCGTGACGGCCGTCTGCAGCTCCAACTCGTCACCCGCAAGTGCGATTGCTCTGTGTGCCTTCTCGATGCATGACTTGATCTTGTCACCAGTGGCATCCGACAGGTTGTCAAAGACGTCACCAAGCTTGATGAGTCGTGCCGGCCACGCTGCCGCAGCCAACTGCTCATCATAGGCAGCCTCCCGAGCATCGTGCTCCATGCGCATGTCCTTGCTCATGGCGGACACCCACCCGGCAATCTCCGGATCGAAGCGCTCGGCCAGCTCATCGTAATCAACCGTCGTATCCTCGATGAGATCATGCATCATCGCTGCGGCAAGAATGCGCTCATCATGAACTCCGAAGATCGCAGACAGCGTGAGGGCAACACGCATTGGATGCGATGCATATGGGGTCACCCCATTGTCCCGCCGCTGATGCTCGTGGCGTCGAGCCGCCAGATCACAAGCTTGCTGCCACGCAAGATCCCCGCTGAGCTGCTCCGACTTCATGAGTCGCACTCCTGCAACAAGACGACAACATGCACCTCGACTGCGCGGCCTTCACCAAGCGCGTCTACTCCTTCGTGCGTCTTGCCCTTGATATTGATCTGCGTCGAATCGCAGCCCATGATGGTTGCAATAGAGGCGACCATCGTCTTTTTGTACGGGCTCAGTTTCGGGCGTTCGCAAATGACGGTGATATCAGCATTCACCAGCGACCAGCCCGCGGACCGAGCGTGCTGACAGGCAGCTTCCAGGAAATCGCTCGACTGCCGACCCTTGTTGGCAGGATCATCATCTGGAAACAGCTGGCCAATATCCTCTCCGCCAACAGCACCCAGGATGGCATCCGTCACCGCATGGAGGACCGCATCGCCGTCACTGTGGCTGATGGGCCCCATTGGGTGGTCCACGAGAACGCCACCAAGCATGAAGGGTCGCCCTTGACCATCTGGGGGCAGGGGCTCCAGACGATGCAGATCGTAGCCATGGCCGATGCGAAGTTTGGGCGGATTCAGTGCCATCAGAAGCTGAAGTGTACCCTCCAGAGGCACGTAGGCTCCACATCGGCCTTCATGCATATCATGTTGGCTGGCTTGGGAGGCCGATACTGATTCTCGGCCACCACCCATGGAGACCACTATGCGACTTTTGATTCTGCTGCTCTTGCTTCCTCTCACTGCAAC
>JAQWRC010000106.1 GCA_029243925.1 Phycisphaerales bacterium | reverse complement strand
GGAAGCGAAATGAGATGGGCATATTGATCGCGATCACGTGCGACAGGGGACCGCGCCAGCGTCAGTCTGTCAAGATCGGGCATGGTTTGGCACGGCTCGTGCTTCTGTTCAGGCTCAGGAGTGTTCTGGACAGGAGGTCCGACGTGAAGCGGTGTATTCAAGGGTTGATTGTGCTTCCTCTACTGCTTGTTCTTGCGCTTGGCGCAAGAACAGACGCAGGAACGACGCTGCAGGACCTGGTCAGGCTGAAGGGCCACGACCGCGTCGTACTGCAGGGATTGGGCCTGGTTGTCGGCCTCAGTGGGACTGGAGACACCTCCAAGGACTCCTGGGTCGCACTTAAGCCATACGCCATGCTGCTGGAGAATCTCGGCGATCCAGTCACGAGTCTCAATGAGCTCAGGAAAGGGGACTCATTTGCGCTGGTGTACGTTTCAATGGACGTGCCTGGGGTTGGTGCCGTTGACGGTGATCAGCTCGATGTCACGGTCGAAACGATCTACAACGCGAGCAGCCTCAAGGGAGGGCGGTTGGTCTTTTCCCCCATGAGGCTTCCGGCGCCGCACGCAACCAACCCACCGATCATGGCATTTGCGACCGGGTCGATCGTGCTTGAAGGCGACGACCTGACCAGTGGTCGAGTGCGAAGTGGTGGGCAGATGATCAGAGATATCAAGGCAAACCCGATTGCCGGTAATCGTGTCCAACTGGTGCTTCGAGATGAATATGCCGGATGGCCGATGGCGTCAAGGCTTGCGAACATCATCAATGGGACGTTTGAGTTCACGGGCGTTGATCATCTTGCAGCAGTGGAAGATGCGAAATCAGTTCATGTCCTGTTGCCCACTGCTGACCGTACCAATCCAGCCCCATTTCTGGCTGCGTTGCTCAGTACGCCAGTGGATCCCACACTCATAGATGTCGGCGCGAGGATCGTCATCAATGAGCGAGCAGGCACCATCATCGTCAACGAAGACGTTGAAATTGGGCCGGTAGCGGTCGCCGTAGATGATCTGACCTTTACGACTCTGTCACCTTCAGGCATACCGATGGGGGCGGACGATGCCCAGACTGCTGGCTGGGTCGGTCTGGATGCCAGGCAGGACGGTGGCGGCACGCCTACACACCTGAATACATTGTTGGAAGCACTTCAGCGATTCAACATGCCGGTCTGGAAGCAGGCGGCACTGATCAATGAATTGCAGCGGAGTGGTGCGTTGCATGCGGAGGTCATCAACGAATGATTCTGGATGCACTGCAGCCAAGCATGGTTCCGATCACGGCAATGCCGAAGGCTCCGCCCGCAGCAGATGCGGGATTTGCGGCTCAGCTGCAGGCCCTGCAGGATCGGGAAGAAACAGCTCGAACGGCGGCAGAGCAGTTGGTTGCACAGACATTGGTGCTGCCGGTGCTTTCTTCGATGCGTGAGGGGCCGTTTCTTGAAGGTCCATTCAAGCCCGGAAATGCTGAACGTCGCTTCGCGCCATTGCTGGATCAGCATATGGCGGATTCAATCACCACGTCATCACGATTCACTCTGGTTGATTCTGTTGTCGATCGATTGCTCAGTCAGGGCAGCCCCACGCAGGTGGAGGTGCTGGCATGACGAAAGCTTCCGACCGAGTCACGGTTTCAGTGCACAAGTTGCTCGATCTGTTTGATGAACAGGCCGGCGTGCACGAATCGCTGCTTGAGCATATTGATTCAAGCATGCTTGCCTTGCGAGAGGGACGTATGGAAGCGTTCGTCGAATCATGTCGACGGCAACAGGGACTTGCGCAGCGCGCGGAGCAGCTGGAATCGACGCGAAATGTCATCTGCGAAGAACTTGCTCGTCGATGCGACGCGCCAGTAGGCGGTGTTATGGGTATTGGCGCGATTCGCGACATTGCGCCAGGTGAGCTCGGCCCACGGCTTGATGCCGCGGTGCAGCGACTTCGTCCCCTTGTGCATGCTGCCAGAGAGCGAAGTGGTGTGCTTCGGCGTGCAGTGTCGTCCATGGCTCGTCACATCAGCGGAATGGTGCAGGCGGTTCATGGGACGACGAGTACGGAAGGCATGTATGAGCGAAGAGGAGTTTTGTCGAAGACGGCACAACTGGATTACAGCATCGATGTGCGGAGCTGATCGCATCGGGAATCGGATGAAACCATGACCTACCACAACTCACTCGCAATCGGTCGCTCGGCACTCTTTGCATCGCAGGCTGCGATGCAGATCGCAGGCCACAACCTGGCGAACGCTGCGACGCCCGGATTTCACCGCCGCTCAATTCATCTTCTTCCAGCCGGTGGCGGCATGATCGGCCACGGCATGTTTTCCGGTAATGGTGTGCAGATCGGACAAATCAATCG
>JAQWRC010000101.1 GCA_029243925.1 Phycisphaerales bacterium | reverse complement strand
CATCTTCGATGAGCAGATGGCCGCGGGCGAGGAGGCAAATCAGCAGCCTGTCCACTGCATTCGTGTTGCCCATGTACACCGAAGTGATATTCTGCCGAAGTCGTTGAAGCGTCGTATGCGACATGCGATTGAACCTGAGTGGGGGACCGGTTGCACCGGTCCAAGGGAGGCCGAGTCTAGCAGAAGGTGCCGTCCTCACGATGGGCCTCCTGCTCAGAAATGAACCCATGAGCTCCGAATCGACCCCAACCATACTTTCCGGAAGTGACGGGCCTGAAGTCCTCGACGGCCGTATCGTCGTGTCGACTGTTTCGTGTGAACGATGCGGGTACGACGTTCGTGGGCTGTCGGCGACCGGGGCCTGCCCAGAATGTGGCCGCTCGGTGCAGTCGTCATTGGTGAGATGGATCGATCCCGAGTTTCATCATCTGCCTCAAGTTGCAAATCCCAAGGCGGTCTCGTTTGGACTCTCTTGGCTTGGGAATCTGATGTTGGTTTCCTTTTTTGCTTGGGCATTTGGAATGGTGTTGACTCAGGCACCATTTCTCCTGTTCGATACCAGTGGTGTTTCCAACACGCTGTTGCCCGGATGGTTTCATGCTTCAACCGGTCTCGGCAGTTGGCTCCTCATGCTGTCACCGGTCTGTTCGCTGCTGGCGATTCCAGTGTTGTTCGCATTGACTCCATTGCGCCAGTCGCAGCGTGTCCCCAAAGTCTGGATGATCATCGGGCTGCTCTTTTCCGGCCTTGTGCTGTGGACGATTGCAATGGTGTTGCAGCAGTGGATTCCGCCAGGGGGAGGCCTGCATCACCTTGCTCGTGCTGCAACAGAATCCGGTCAAAGCGGGCGTTGGGAGTTGGGGTCACTGATCTTGACGTTGTCGCCGCTGCCAGGCGGCTGCGTGCTGCTCTTTGGGATCCGATCATTGCTTGGCGAGTTGGGTCGCCGCAGTCGACTTTTCCGTACAGCGACGACCAAGAGGCAGTACGTGTTGGATTTGCTTTGGGCGACACTGTTCTGGACAGGTGGGATCGTGCTGCAATACGGCGGAGGTGGAATGGGCGTGCCTTTGCCGGTGACATTCGGCTCCATTCTCAGGACGGTTGCCGGGGGCTTCCTGGTCGTTGGCGTCCTGTACCTCTGGCTGAACCTTCGGTGGATTTCTGCTCCTCTTGCCATGCCTCCCCCGAAACTGAGAAGTTTGCTCAGTGATCCCCCGGGCGAACCTTCTGCCCCTGCCAGTTCGGCAGGGAATGGCACGGCCAACTCCAATCAGTGACATGAGTGCACATGGCAATTCGCCCTCAGTGCCTCTTGAATGGCGATTGGTTCTCTTCAGCATTCGGATCAGGGTGGCGCGGGGTTTGATCTTCTCAGTGTGGACGTGACCGGTGCGCTGGTGGCGTCTAGGAACGGTTTCAGCTGGTCTGATACCGCAGGAAGAACAAGAAGACCCATATCAACGCAGGAGTCACAGCCCATGGCCGTCAAGGAACTGGCTTTCGATAGGGAGGCCCGGACATCTTTGCTGCAAGGCGTCGAGAAACTGGCCGCTGCCGTGAAATCGACCCTTGGACCTCGTGGTCGCAACGCCGTGCTCGACAAGAGCTGGGGTGGCCCGACGGTGACCAAGGACGGTGTCACTGTTGCCGAAGAGATCGAGCTCAAGCATCCCGTCGAGAACATCGGTGCCCGTCTTGTACGGGAAGCCGCGTCGAAGACGAGCGACAAGGCAGGCGATGGCACGACTACCGCGACGGTGCTTGCAGAAGCATTGTTCCGAAACGGCCTGAAGCACGTTGCCGCTGGCGTTGACGCCAACGCTCTGGTGCGGGGCATGCACGAATCCGTGTCCGCCGTCGTTGATCACATCCAATCGATTGCTCGTCCAGTCGAGGACAAGATCGAGGCTGTCGCAACCATTTCAGCGAACAACGATCCTGCCATTGGCGGCATCATGGCCGACGCCTTCTCGAAAGTAGGGAAGGACGGCGTGATCACCGTTGAGGAAGGCAAGGGACTTGAAACAGAAGTCGAAGTCGTTGAAGGCATGCAGTTTGATCGTGGCTACCTGAGTCCGAACTTCGTGACGAACACGGAATCGATGGCTGTTGAACTTGATAAGCCGTTCATCTTTGTGCACGAGGACAAGATCGACTCGATCAAGCAGATTGTCCCGGTGCTCGAAAAGATCGTCGAAGCCAAGAAGCCGCTCCTGATCATCGCTGAAGATGTGACCGGAGAAGCGCTCTCGACATTGGTGATCAACAAGCTGCGAGGCGTTGCACAGGTCTGTGCCGTGAAGGCTCCCGGGTACGGGGATCGTCGCAAATCAATGCTTGGTGATCTCGCCGTGTTGACCGGTGGCGAAGCGATCATGAAGGATCTGGCCATCGACCCCGATACGATCGGAATGTCGCAGCTGGGTCGGGCAAAGAAGGTGGTCATCACTTCCGATGACACGGTCATTGTCGAAGGCGCTGGAGCAACTGAAGAGATCCAGTCCCGCATCGCACAGATTCGCAGTGAGATTGAGCGAAGTGATTCCGATTATGACCGCGAGAAACTCCAAGAGCGCCTTGCAAAGCTCACTGGCGGCGTTGCTCAGATCAACGTTGGTGCCGGAAGCGAAGCCGAGCTCAAAGAGAAGAAGGCACGCGTCGAAGACGCGCTGCATTCGACTCGAGCAGCTGTCGAAGAAGGGGTCGTCCCTGGCGGCGGTGTGAGCTTTATCCGTTCACTGAGCGTACTTGATGGCGTGCGGTCCAAGCTTACCGGCGACGCCGTGTACGGTGCCGATGCAGTTGAGCAGGCATTGCTCGTCCCCTTGCGGACGATTGCTGACAATGCGGGTGAGAAGGGGACCGTTGTTGTTTCCAAGGTTCGTGAAGGCGAAGGAGACTTCGGATTCAACGCACTCACTCGATCCTACGGCAGCCTGTTTGATGATGGCGTGTTGACGCCGGCAAAGGTCGACCGTGCTGCATTGCAGAATGCGATGTCGGTATCCGGCTTGTTGTTGTCGGCGGATTGCATCATCACTGAAGTTCCCTCGGAGGGAGATGACGACCACGGCCACGACCACCACGGCATGGATCCAATGGGTGGCATGGGTGGCATGGGTGGCATGGGCGGTATGGGAGGCGGCATGCCCGGTATGGGCGGCATGGGCGGTATGGGCGGTATGCCTGGCATGGGCTTCTGATTCACGGCCACAAACACGCATTCAACAGACACAGATTTCATGACAACGGAGAAGTACACCATGGCAGTCAAGCCACTTGAAGATCGAATCCTTGTTCGCCCCCTTGAGGCGAAAGACATGACGGCGTCGGGCATCTATCTCCCCGAGTCCGCCAAGGAAAAGCCCATGAAGGGAACCGTTGTTGCAATGGGGCCTGGAAAGCTGTTGGACAACGGCGAGCGAGTCATTCCCTCGGTCAAGAGTGGTGACACCGTCGTGTACAGCAAGTATGCGGGCACCGAGGTTGAAATCAAAAATGAATCACATCTGATCATCCGAGAGAGTGAACTGCTCGGAATCGTTGAATAATCAGCTTGAGCAGTTCCCTTCGTTCTCGACTCTAGGAAGAGCACCATGACTACCAAACAGATGAAATTCGATAACGACGCTCGCAACGACTTCATGGTCGGTGTTGAGCAGATGGCCCGTGCGGTTGCTGTCACGATGGGCCCAAGCGGCCGCAATGTCGTCGTGCAGAAATCATATGGCGGCCCGGCCGTGACAAAGGATGGTGTGTCGGTATCCCGTGAAGTGGAACTGTCCGACGCATTCCAGAACATGGGCGCGCAGATGGTCCATCAGGTCGCAAAGAAGACCGCGGATCTTGCAGGTGACGGAACCACGACTGCGACCGTCCTTGCCAACTCGATCTTCAAGTCCGGTCTTCGGCACATCAGTGCCGGTGCCAATGCTGTCGCGGTTCAGCGCGGCGTGAATGCTGCCGCAGATGTCGCATGCTCCTACATTGATTCAATTGCATGCACCTGCTCGGGAACAGAGGACCTTCGCAAGATCGCCACCGTCTCCGCGAACCACGATACGGACATTGGCAATCTCATTGCTGAAGCTCTGGACACGGTTGGCGCAGATGGCGTCGTTGAAATCGAAGAAGGCAAGTCCGCTGATACGACGGTGGACTACGTTGAAGGCATGGCGTTCGACAAGGGATTTCTCAGTCCGTATTTCATGACTGATCCGAAGACCGCCGAGTGCGTGCTTGAGGATGTCGTGATCCTACTTCACGAAAAGAAGATTTCGAATCTTGCGGATCTCCTTCCACTGCTGAACAAAACGGCAACGGCTGGCAAGCCGCTGCTGATCGTCGCCGAGGATGTCGAGAATGAAGCGTTGGCTGCACTGGTCGTGAATCGACTTCGTGGCGTATTGAATGTCTGTGCCGTCAAGGCTCCGGGGTTCGGAGAACGTCGCAAGGCGATGCTGGGTGATATCGCAGCAACGACCGGTGGGTTGTTCTTTGCAGAGGACCTTGGCCGGAATCTTGAGGATCTCGAAATCGAAGAGCTTGGTTCAGCGCAACGCATCGTTGTGACCAAGGATGGCACCACGATCGTGCGGGGTGGCGGCTCCACCGAGGACATCGAGGGTCGCATTGCCCAGATTCGCGCCCAGATCGAGCGATCCACGAGCGACTATGACCGTGAAAAACTCCAGGAGCGACTGGCCAAGTTGACCGGTGGCGTTGCTGTGATCAGCGTTGGCGGCTCATCTGAAATCGAGATGAAGGAACGGAAGGATCGTGTTGACGACGCCTTGTCTGCAAGTCGAGCGGCGGCAACCGATGGATATGTTCCTGGGGGTGGCGTGGCCTACCTTCGTGCGAAGTCCGCCGTCCTTGATGCGGGATCGTCCGTCGACGGTGACGAATCGCTCGGGTATTCCATTCTTGCAACGGCACTTGAGGCGCCCTGCTGGCACATCGCCGACAACACCGGCCTCGACGGCGATGTCGTTGTTGAGAAGGTGTGCGAAATGGAAGGCGCGTTCGGATTTGACGCCGGGGCCAATACCTATGGCGACATGGTGGAGTCGGGAATCATCGATCCAGCACTTGTCGTTCGTACTGCACTTCGTAATGCAGCATCGGTGGCGGGACTCATGTTGACGACCGAGGTCGCCATTACGGATTTGAAGGACGATGCTGAGCCAAATCTCAACGCCGTCGTTTGACCACGCTGAGGCTTCTTGAATGCCAACGACCCGATGCTATTACGAGGTCTTGAATGTCGAACGCACAGCGTCCGGCGACGAGATCAAGCGCGCGTATCGACGTATGGCGATGAAGCACCACCCCGATCGCAACCCAGATGATCCGCAGGCGGAGACGTCATTCAAGGAAGCCGCGGAGGCCTACGAAGTGCTCTCTGATGGTGATCGGCGCCGAACCTACGATCAGTTTGGTCGTGATGGCCTGCGATCGAAGCCTGGGCATGATTTCCGATCGATGAACCCAGATGACATCTTCTCTATGTTTGATGACATCTTTGGCGGTTCGTTTGGAGGACGCCATGGAGGCGGTCGATCCAGAGCGCGTACTCGAGGATTCGATCTTGAAACCGAGGTCGAACTTGAACTTCAAGACGTACTGACTGGTGCAACTCGTGAAGTCGCGTTCACACGTCTCGACGTGTGTGATACATGCGACGGCAGCGGGGCGAAGCCGGGAACCACGCCGGCGCAATGTTCGCGTTGTGCCGGGTCGGGGCAAGTTACTCAAGCCGGGCTTGGGGGCATGTTCCGTATGGTGACCACCTGCCCCGACTGCCAAGGACGAGGGAATACGATCACCGATCGTTGCGTTGACTGTCGTGGCACAGGACGCATCCCCGTCGATCGCCGGCTTGAAGTCAAGATTCCAGCAGGTATTCATGATGGACAGGCTGTTCGCATCTCCGGTGAAGGTGAACCACCGCCCCAGGAAACAGATCCAAAAGGTGCTGGCCCACGCGGTGATCTGCATGTCGTGACCCGGATCGAGTCGCATCAGCAGTTTGAACGAGATGGGAATCACCTTCTATTGGTCATGCCCGCAGCATTCACGCAACTCGCACTTGGCGCGGATGTCGAGTTGCCAGGTATCGGCGAGGGCGAAGTCCATGAGTTGAGCATTCCGTCAGGGACGCAGCACGGAGCACTGTTCCGCATCGACGGCGCAGGACTGCCTGATCTCAGGACGAATGCGCGTGGTGATCTGATCGCGGTCATTCACCTGATGGTGCCAAAGACGTTGAATGAAGATCAGCGGGCATTGCTTGGGCAGTATGCCGAGACGGAAGATCTCGAGGTAGGTGCATCCAATCCCTCGATCTGGAACCGAATCAAGGATGCCGTCACCGGTCGGGGCTGAAGAGCCGAAAGGGATTCCCATGAATCACGAAACACAGGCCAATACAGAACCTCTTGATGATGATCTCATGCAAGAGCCATCAAGTGACGACGTGAATACGTCCGACGCTGTTGATGAGACGGTCGAAGTCGATCTCGATGAGGTTGTCGAACCGATGTCGCCCGAGGCGATTGAAAGCCATCTCAACTCCGACACATGTGACGAGTTGTCCCGTCAGTGCATCGAGCAATTGTTGAATGAAGTGATCACGGCGACGGAAGGCCGCCAACGTGCCTTGGCGGACTTCAAGAATTTTCAGCGTCGTGCCACAGAGGAAGAGCAGCGCATGACGCGCATTGCCACAGCAAGCGCATTCCGCTCGGTGTTGCCGGTACTCGATCAGTTGCAGTTGGCGCTGCAGCAGGATCTTGAGGCGGTCTCCAGCGAGCAGGTGCTCGAGGGCGTTCGGATCGCGGGCGATGAACTGGTCAAGATTCTGTCGGATCATGGCGTGGCCGCCATCGAGCCCAAGCCTGGGGATGACTTTGAGCCGCACAGGCACGAGGCCATGATGAACATGGATTCCGAAGAGCATGAATCCGGGCAGATCGTTCAGGTGCTTCAAGTTGGATTCATACTTGGCGAGCAGGTCCTCCGACCAGCCAAGGTATCAGTGGCGTCCTGACATCATGCCGACCTACGATTACGTCTGTGAACAGTGCGGGCACGAATTCGAGTTGTTTCAACAGATGAGTGCGCCTCACGAAACAACCTGCCCCGAATGCGCAGAGGAATCACTCAAGCGGCTGGTTGGAACGGGCGCTGGCATCCTTTTCAAGGGTTCCGGCTTCTACGAGACCGACTATCGGAGCGCCTCATACAAGAAGGCTGCGGAATCCGACAAGAATGATGCGAAGTCCGACTCATCCTCCAAGGAGCAATCGGGCGATACGAAGAAGGGTTCCGGCGATTCAAAGACGAAAGATTCGTCACCGAAGAATCCGGGAAGCGACTGAGGCCTGAATGCCCGCCGTACTGGCACAACGAATCATCAGAGAAGTCGCCGCCGCGTCCGCTGACCCGCTTACGAAGCGCGAGTTGGTCCGCCGGCTGCGCCTTTCCGACACGGATGAAGATCGTCACCTCTTCAAGTCGGCGATGGCGTCGTTGATTGAATCATCGAAGATCGAAGCGGGTTCCGATGGGCGATTTCGACTACCGCCGATGCCAGATGAGGTCGAAGGCGTCTTCCGGCTGAATCGTCGTGGATTCGGTTTCGTCATCTGTGATACGGCGTCGCAGGAAGGGGATCT
>JAQWRC010000088.1 GCA_029243925.1 Phycisphaerales bacterium | reverse complement strand
CCCCGATCACAATGGTGCAGCCAATGCCGCTTCGCGTAACACCTGCCCGATCATTGAACTGGCTATGGATTCGGACTGGGAATACACCGAGGTCGTCTTTGACGGAGACGCAGAGGAATCGGCAGCCTACGCCATCACGCTGGCCGGCGCCATTTCTCAAATCTACACCAATGAAGTCGAGTTCCAACTTGCCTTGAACTACGTACGCACATGGGCGGACAATTCGGACCCATACAATCCCAATGGCGACGACATGCTCGTTCAATTCCGTGATCATTGGGTCAGCCAGATGGGGGGCGTCGATCGTGACGTTGCCCACATCCTGTCCGGTCGTGACAACCTGCCCTACGGCGGTGTTGCCTGGGGCAGCACGCTCTGCAGCTATGACTGGGGCTACTCCGTCTCCGGGTACCTCAACGGCTCATTCCCATACCCACTGGAAGACAACGTCGGTGGAAACTGGGACCTCGTAGTGATGGCTCATGAACTCGGCCACAACTTCGGCGCACCCCATACACACGATCTGGGCATCGATGGCTGCGCCTTTGGTGACTGTTCCACCGCGAACCAGGGAACCATCATGAGCTACTGCCACACCTGTCCCGGTGGCATCGCCAATATCCGACTGGGATTTGCCGACCAGATCAAAAACACGATGTACTCGCACATCAATGAGCAATCTTGCGACGAAGAAGACGAGTGTGTCGGCGATTGGCTTGGCGCGTGCTGCACCGGCGGCATCTGCGACATGGTCAATGAACTCAACTGCGCTGATGGCGACTGGCAAGGACTGGGCGTCAGTTGTGGTGAGACCGAATGCGCTGACATTCCAGGCGCATGCTGTCTTGGCCACGAAGGATGCGTCATCGCAACCCAGGATGAATGCGATGGAAACTGGTTCGGCGGCGGTACCAGTTGCGATGACGGCAACGTCGACTGCGCTGCAACCGGCACCTACTTCGTTCCAGGCGACTACTCATCTATTCAAGCGGCGGTGAATGCCGTCGGCGAATACAGCATCATCAACGTCGGACCCGGCACCTACTACGAGCATGTCAATCTCAATGGAAAGAATCTTCAGATCATCGGTGTAGGCGGTCCAGAGATGACTACGATTCACGGAATGAACAGCAATACCGTCATCAGCATGGTGAGCGGTGAAGATGCAACGACGACCATCGACGGATTCAGCATAACCGCAGGGTTCAATTCCTCCGGCGCAGGCATCCGCTGTGACGGCAACCCGTTCATCTTGAACTGCAAAATCTATGGAAACAACGCCAACTCCATCATTGGCGGACTGCTGAGCATCGGTGATGACGGCCCATCAATCGGCAACACCCACTTCTGCGAGAACGATGTCAACGGTTTCCCCGACTCGCACATCTGGGGCGAGTGGACCGAGCTGGACTTCGTCACCTTCGCCGATGACTGCAGCACACCACTTCCAGAGCAAGGCGCCTGCTGCATGGGCGGCACGGACTGCGATGTTCTGGCACCCACAGACTGCGGTGACATGGGCGGCGATTATCAGGGCGACTATGTCCCCTGTGATGCATACGCCTGCGCAATCCCCGGCGCCTGCTGCACTGACGATGAATGTCAGGTCGAATATGAAGTCGACTGCGACGGCGAGTACCTCGGTGACGGTGCGGGCTGCAATGACAACCCGTGCTACACACCAGCCCCCGGTGCATGCTGCATTGATGAACAGTGCAGCCTCGTACTGGAAGCCAACTGCGACGGAGACTTCCTCGGCGACGACACCACCTGCGATGACAACCCCTGCTACGTACCGCCGACTGGCGCATGCTGCCTGGGCGAAACATGCATCGGTGATCGCACTGAAGCACAATGCGACACTGTCGGTGGCAACTGGAACGAGGACCAGGCCTGCGATGAATCGACGTGCATCGAAACACCGTGCGATGGTGATTTCAATGATGATGACACCGTCAGCGTCGATGACCTGCTTTCCGTAATCCAAGGCTGGGGCAATCCCTATGGAGTCGATGACCTCCTTCTGGTCATCGCCAACTGGGGCCAAAGCTGCCCTTGATACTGCCCCGATCACTGGGCATGATCTTCTCGCCAGCGGCCTCCCCATGCGCACTGGCGTCCTGCGGCAGCTGGGCGTGATGGCACGCGACGAGGCGACATCCACATACAAACGTATGAACATGAAATCAGTGGAATCTACTGCTTCATTCTGAACATGCGTCGCCGTAGTGCTGCAAAATCCACAGCACGTCATCGACTCCAACAGTGCCACTCCCATCAAGATCACCTGGGCCAGGCATGCCCCAGCCAGCAATCACCACAAGCAGATCACCAATGCCAATGGTTCCGCTGCCATCAAGATCCCCGGGACACGGTGGGGGTTCGAACGCTTCATCGAAGATTGGATCCGGAAACGGATACAAGGTGTACGCAACAAGTTGGTCGCGTTCCTGCGATGACATCGCCAGGACCACGCTGCGCGAAGCCTCGGCTTCACCACCATGCCAAAGGATCGCTTCCATGATCGAACGAGCCCGACCATCATGCAGAAAGTTGGGCTCAGCAGATCCGCTAAAGGGATCTTCACATGTCTGGGGAAGACCCAGTGCATGGCGCACATAGTCAAGAGCCCACAAGGGTGCCGTACGCCACTCCGAACCGGTTGCCTGGAAGACGTCCATCGTGTCTGCAAGATCCGGCCCCATGTCGTGAAGCAGCAGATCGGTGAACGCCTCGACCTGCAAGCCGCGGTACGTCTTGATTGCGTGCTCCTCAGATGCCTCCAACGTCGGCACATGGCACGCCTGACAGTTGGCCGCCTTGAACAGGTGCATGCCAGCGATGGCATCAGCCGTTTCGTAGTTGATCCTCGGCGGTGGAATCAAACCCGTCAGGTAGTCCTCAACCAGCTTCAGCTGCGGCGAAGTCAACTCCGGCACAGACGAGCCGTCGTCGCACTCTGCTTGCTGATCGCCGCAGTCCTGCTGCGGGTACAACGGCGTGGTCATGCCCATGTCGCGATTGAACGCCTTGCTCGACTGCTGCAGTAATGAAGGCTGGCTCGCTTTCCAACCAAACCGACCAATGACTTCCATTCCCTTCGAGCGATCCCAGACCATATTGGCCCGCCCTGAAATGCCATCTCCATCGACATCCTCGGCATCGGCGTTGGCCAGAATCGACTCAACACGCACTGCATCAAGCAGTCCGACACCCGTGAGCATCGGTGTCATGCGCGCTGACATCGTCGCTTCACCTTTGTATCCAATGGAATCGAACTCATCGGGCAGATTGACGCCCAATGAGCCATAGGCCATGTCGCGGAAGGTGTAGATCGGGCGACGCAACTGATACGGCGCACCGTCATCGAAGGTACCGTCAATGTACTCCCACTCCAACGTCACGCGACCTTCAGGCGACTCGCCACCAAACGACTCAACGTCCAACTGATTGCCGTAGTACGGATGCGGGTTGGGTTCGCCCAATGCATTCGCTCCAGGCACACCAACGCTGAAGGTCACCGAAGACAGATCGCCACCGGGCTGGGGGAATCGCCCACGGCCATCCTGCACATGACACCGCATGCATGAGGACTGCGTATACGAAGGGCCGAGCAGCCCGGCTTGAAACAGCGGACTCTGATCGAATGAAAAACCAAGCGGGCCAGAACAACAATCAAATCGAGTCGGTTCATTCAGTAGATCGCCGGTCTCAAAGTCGGTCTCAAAGATCGCCTTGCCAAGCAGAAATCGATCGAGCTGCTCCATCGTCATGCCCTGCGCATGCTGAGCGAACCCGAACCGTGGACTGACGACATGAGGCACGGAAGCCGCACCCGCCGGCTGGGCACGCGGATTGGGCAGACGGCTGAAGATTCCACGCCCAATCTGGTAGTAATAGATGTCGGTGTAATAAGACGCCACAGGACTGGACGTGGGCAAATCCGTCAACGTCATGTCAATGTCGAGAATCACGCCAGGCGTGACCATCGGAATGCGATGATGAAAAACACCAGGCACGTCCGGATCACGTTCCATCACCATGTTGACTGCAGTCAACGGTCGATCGCACACAGAAGGATCTGATTGGATGAAGTACTTGAAATCAATCCGGCCCACGCCCAACGCGGGGTTGGTGACGACTGTCGCATCGATGGACTCGCCATCCTCGACCAGATGCAGCTCAAACGCCCTTCCCTCGTCGTACAACTCGACGAAGTTGTCGAATCTCCACTCATATGGATGGCGGTGACGAACTCGTCCTGCAGTCGAACCAGACATGGGTTCCGTGGAATCCTCCGACTCCGGATCGCCGAGTGTTCGAGTAAATGCAACGGTCGGCACCGTAGATTCACCGATCAATTGCTCGAACCAGTAGAACACGTGCTCGCCGTGCACTGCAGGTACCGGGGCACTAAATATGCCTGAGGATTCTTCAAGAAGAACAACATCCACACACTCACCGTCACCACTGCGCACTCTTGATATCACGTGCGTGGTTTCTGGGATACCCCCGCCAGACGATCCGGCTCGGAACACAAACCAATACCCATCTTCACGCAATTCCAACGCGTGGCGAAACCCACGTGGCGGCGGAGACGCGACATCATCACGTTCAAACTCGACGCATTCGGTCGAGACAATCAAGCTGTGCGGCGGATAGTTGTACTGCTGCGGATTCTGCAGCACGAAGTTGAATGACACGGCATCACCAGCGGCGAGTCCCTGGATGTCATGCATGAACTGGCCGGGAGCCACTTCGGTCATGAAATAGCCGCCACCGGGCGGCGTCGGATAGATCAGCATCGCGGTCGCTGACGAGTCGGCCTCGACGGCGATCCGAACGCCGCCATCGGTCGGGCACATCGTGCCCGAATAATTCGGGCCCGAGGCCATTGCGACAGACGACAGACTGCACACGGCGATCGCGACGCCAAATGTACTGTTCATGGGAGTCTCCTCCCCCGGCCCCAACCTTCTTCTGCACACAATGCACACGCTGCGCTCTGGCGTGCACAACGGCTTCCTGCACACGTTCAGTAGAACATTGCTTCTAAATTCAACCATGACAACTGCATTATTTCTTGAATGAGCCACAACGCGACAGTTCAATAAATACTAAAATGCATCGCGTCAGAACACAGATCAAATCACTGCATCCAACTCGCGCGCAAGAACTCTCGAAACACTGGGCATGCCTCGATCGTTCAGCGCCATCGCTGAAGATATTCAAATCATGATTGAAGTAAGCCGTCGGCACCGCAGGAATTTCTGATCCCGCCGCGCTGCTGTTAGGAAATAAAATCCAATTACGGCTTAACTTCCGCGGCAGCCCAGGCATCGTTTATCTTCTTCACGATGACGTACGGTTCCTTGCGGATCTTGCTTGTGCAACCACCACAGCAGACCTTGACCAGCCGATTCCCAACAATGACCTCGGTGGGCTTCTTTTCCTCGACGAACGTAGTGCCAGCGACCACGCAGGTATTCAACGGATAGTCATCTCGCTGCGCATCAGCGATGGCAAAATCCAACCGCTCTTCAAACGTCGCCGGGTCCGCATTGAATGCTCCCAGTGCTTCGGCGTCTGACAGACGCACAAGTCGGTTGCCATGCACATGATCAACCGCATCATCTCCGAGTTTCTTCCCAGTCACGATGCACAGTTCCGATGGATAGTACGGCTTCTGCTGCGCAATGATCTTCGTGGCAATCTTGTCACGATACGCTGCGTAGTCCTCTTTGTAGGGCTTGATGCATGGCGGGCAACAGAACGTCACGTCCACGCCATTGATGATCCGACGGGTCGACTTCCCCATGGCCCCGGCATCACCGCCGCTCTTGGGGCACAAGCCCAGTGAATCCAACTGCGACATAGCCACGACGGTCAGATCGGTCTCGTCGATGTCCAGTTCAGGTTCAGCCGTGAGCGAAGCCGCCGTTGGCAACACTGCAGTCAACTTCACCTGTCGCGCAGCATCATCGAGCTTATTCCACTGACGCTTGCACTTGCCGCAACACAAGGCAACCTGCTGACCATTGAATTCCACGACGTTGTCTTCATCGACAATCTTCTCATCAGGCATCATTGGACAGATCGTGTTAACCGGAGCAGCTGCCGCAACGCCAGCCATTGTCAGCAGTGGAAATATGATTCGAAGCAACGTGGACATGAAAGAACTCCTTGACGGATTGGTAACGTGCGCTGATTGCTCAGGGGCGCGGTGAATGCGAGGAAACTGGATCAGACTCTGGCGAGTTCGCCCCGGGCTGGCTTGATGAGAGCACCATGCCGTGCTGAGTCGTCGTGTTGTAGAACAAGTAGGCGGAGACATGCTTGCGATTGATGTACGCAACACGGCCAACACCCTTGGCGTAGAACGCGAGGTATTCGGTGTCGATGTCTGCAGGGCCGACCTTCCCGACATTGCTGACGGAAATCAGTCGAGCCTCATAGGAACCATGTGGCACCTGCAGTGTGTACCCGCCAAGATCAAGATAGGTTGATGTCAAATGCCCCGAGTACTTCAATGTGCTGGGGTCATGCATGTCGTAGACCGAGACACGCATGGCCGTCTTCTTCGGCGTGCCTTCGGGAACACCCGCCAGCAGCAACGGCTCCGGAGGATCAAACACAGTGATGACCCCCTGATTGAGATCCGTCTCGGTAGGCAGCAGCAGTTCACCTGAGTCATGCGTGATGTACTTGATGTCCCTGTGGGTTGAACTGAGAGTCCATGCACCGCTTTCAGAATCCAACGGCTCACCCGGTCGCCGCTTGACCCACCGGCACGAAACCGCCTGGTCACCCCCCACGCCATCAGCATGCTCGAAGAGCCCATGCTCATCACCCATGGGGCACCAGTTCTGGACATGCATGATGGGTTCCAATGCAACGGGCTTCCCGATGACATCCGAACCAAGCAGTTTCAGCAGCGACTGCTGCCGAGCGGTCAGTGATGGAGGCGTGGGCGTACCTACCGCAGCTTCAGCTTCACTGGGCAAAAGAAACTCCGCAAGCAGTGCCAGCAGAAGCGCACAAGCGACCAGCAGCAACAGCGGGAGGGAATGCCCTGCAGGCGTTGGGCTGGTATCTGTCATTGGCACGCTCCATTTCACGTTCTGTCTTGTATCCAGCACTACAGGCTACCCAAGCCACATGATTTGTGCTCTACGCCGGTGAAATCACGCATGAAATGCTCAATGAAGAAATAACACTCGATTTCAGTGCTTGTCCACATGGGCCGCGTGGGAGGGCATAGGTGGGGGTGAAGACATCGTATTTCACATTCTCCCTCACTCTGGACCCCTTTCCAATGATCAATATTCCAAGCCAATGGGTTGATGCCCACCGCACCACACGTACCACGTCGACTCCAGCCGCCACAGTTCGTATCTCACCCTCACGTTCCAATACTGCTGGATCCTTCCGAAAAATGGCTGGAAATCGTGGCCGCCAGGTTCGGACCAGTCGCCAAGGGCCAAGGGTGAGCCTTGTTGATGCAGGCATCGCCGCAAGCTGGCTCGGACTAGTCCTGGCCATCGTGGTCTGAACTTGATTTAGAACGACATGGGGCCCTTAGGCACTGAAACTGCTGCCGCAGCCACACGTATTGGTCGCATTTGGATTGTTGAACACAAACCCACGGCCCATGACCTCATCCTTGAAATCGATCTCTGTCCCATTGAGATAGAGGTAGCTCTTGGGGTCACAAACGACCTTCAGATGGAAATCACGACTTTCGTCCTGCTCGCCCAGGGTGAAATCAAAATCCCACAGCTCATCGCTCTCCTTGGTGTGCTCGGTCAGATCGAGCAAATAGGAGAAACCAGAGCACCCGCCACCCTTGACGCCCACTCGCAGGTGGATGACATCTGCCTCGAGACTTTGCTGCTTGATGATCGATTCGATCTCCTTGGCGGCGGTCTCTGTGACTTTAACTGGCATGGGTTCGACTCCTGAAAGATGGCTTCAATAGTGGAAGAACCGCATTCTAGGCCGATCTTCTATGAAGAGGAAGCCCTTGTCTATCTGGAATCATTCTAAAATGCTGCATACAATGGTTATTCGCCGTGTGGTGCGGCTGAGGCCCCCCATTTCTGATCCATGAAAGTTGCAGTTCATGCCTGAAGATCCAAATCTCGCGCTCGACAACTGGGCGGAACAAACCGACTACAAGTGGGGTTTTGTCACCGACATTGAATCGGAAACGCTTCCACCGGGACTGAATGAAGACACCATTCGAGGGATCTCCGCTCGCAAACGCGAGCCGGAATGGTTGCTGGAATGGCGACTCAAGGCGTATCGACATTGGCTGACCATGGAGGAGCCCGAGTGGGCGCACTTCCCGGACCACGACTGGCGGCCCATCAACTATCAGGACATCTCCTACTACTCGGCCCCCAAGAGTGATGACGACCGACCCAAGAGCCTCGATGAAGTCGATCCAAAACTTCTCGAGACGTACGAAAAACTCGGCATCCCCCTCGAAGAGCGCGCCGCATTGGCAGGCGTCGCCGTCGATGCCGTCTTCGACAGTGTTTCGGTTGCAACAACCTACAAAGGCAAACTCAAGGAAGCCGGAGTCATCTTCTGCCCGATGTCCGAAGCCGTGCACGACCACCCCGAACTGGTCAAGCAGTACCTCGGCCACATCGTGCCTCCCAACGACAACTACTTCGCGGCCCTGAACTCCGCCGTCTTCACCGACGGGTCGTTCGTCTTCATTCCCAAGGGCGTCACCTGCCCCATGGAATTGAGCACGTACTTTCGAATCAATGCACTCTCCACCGGGCAATTCGAACGGACACTGATCATCGCCGAAGAAGGCGCTTCAGTCAGTTATCTCGAAGGCTGCACCGCCCCCATGCGGGATGAGAACCAACTTCACGCCGCCGTCGTGGAGCTCATCGCCCTCGACGATGCCAACATCAAATACTCGACCATCCAGAACTGGTACCCCGGCGACGAGAACGGAGTCGGCGGCATCTACAACTTCGTGACCAAGCGAGGCCTCTGCGAAGGCGATCGCAGTCACATCTCCTGGACCCAGGTCGAAACAGGATCCGCCATCACCTGGAAGTATCCGTCGTGCATTCTCAAGGGCGATGATTCGATCGGCGAGTTCTACTCCGTCGCGCTGACCAACATGAAGCAGCAGGCCGATACCGGCACGAAGATGATCCACCTCGGGAAGAACACTCGAAGCAACATCGTCTCCAAGGGCATTTCCGCCGGCAATGGGCAGAACACCTACCGCGGCCTGGTCAAAGTTCGCCCCAAAGCGACCAATGCACGCAACTACACCCAATGCGACTCCATGCTCATGGGCGATCGCTGCGGCGCACATACCTTCCCTTACATCGAAGCGGAGAACGACACTGCAGTCATCGAACACGAAGCATCGACTTCGAAGATCGGTGACGATCAGATCTTCTACCTGAACCAGCGTGGCATCACACCGGAAGATGCGGTCTCCATGATCGTCAACGGGTTCTGCCGCGAAGTGCTTGCTGAATTGCCCATGGAATTCGCCGTCGAGGCGAAGAAGCTTCTTGAAGTCTCACTCGAAGGCAGCGTCGGCTGACGCCACTACGGAAACGAAACTCATGCTTGAAATCAAAAACCTCCATGCCTCCATCGAAGATACGCCCATTCTCAAGGGCATCAACCTCTCCATCCCCGACGGAGAGGTGCACTCCATCATGGGCCCGAATGGCTCAGGCAAATCGACCCTTGCCCGCGTCCTCGCAGGCGAAGACGTCTACGAAGTGACCGATGGCAGCGTGATCTACAACGGTAAAGATCTGCTGGACATGGATCCCGATGAACGGGCCCGCGAAGGCCTGTTCATGGCCTTTCAGTATCCAGTGGAGATTCCGGGCGTCAGCACGAAGTACTTCCTTCGAGCTGCGGTCAATGCCGTGCGTGAACATCGGGATCTGACCGAGCTCGATGCCTACGAGTTCCTGAAGATGGTCAAGGAGAAGGCGGAGATACTGGATCTCGACACCTCGCTGCTCGATCGATCCGTCAACGAAGGATTTTCCGGTGGCGAAAAGAAGCGAGCAGAGATCTTCCAGATGGCCATGCTTGATCCAGGCATGTGCGTCCTGGACGAGACCGACTCGGGCCTCGACATCGATGCGCTGAAAGTCGTCTCCGATGGCGTCAACGCGCTTCGCGACGGCACGCGATCCTTCCTGGTGATCACCCACTACCAGCGGCTGTTGAACTACATCGTTCCCGACAGGGTGCATGTACTCATGGATGGCCGCATCGTCGAAACCGGTGGCCGGGAACTTGCCATTCGACTTGAAGAGCATGGGTACGCTTCCATCGAGGCTGCCAGCGCATGAGCACCGGAACCATGGATACCCTCCTCTTCCAGTCCGATCACGCGTCACTTGCCGATGGCCCACTGGCCGATCTGCGAGCCGAGGCCTTCGCTCGATTCAGCGAACTGGGCTGGCCGACAACGCGCAGCGAAGCCTGGCGGTACACGAATCTCAAGCCACTCACCGCTACGAACATGATCACCGCGCCTGCGGCGGAAATTGATGAAGCCGTCATCACGCCCTTTCTTATCGAAGATGCAGACGTTCACCGCGTCGTCTTCGTCAATGGGCGATTCGACGATCGACTCTCGAACATCGGCACCCTTCCTGCGGGCGTGACCGTCTGCCATCTTGCAGATGCGCTGAATGGGAATGCCGATACCGTGCTGCCTCATCTCGGATCCACCTTCGACTGGAAGGCCGATGCGCTGGACGCATTGAACACCGCATTCATTGAAGATGGCTTGTACATCCATGTGCCGGCGAACACCGAACTCGATCAACCCGTCCACGTGCTGCACGTCACCGTGACGGATCCCTCCGTCACCGTCGTCACGCACCCACGAACCTTGATCGTCGTTGAAGACGGGGCACGCGCCACCTGTATTGAATCCTGCTTCGGCACGGGCGATGCCACCTGCCTGGTCAATCCCGT
>JAQWRC010000070.1 GCA_029243925.1 Phycisphaerales bacterium | reverse complement strand
CTCGAGCTCATTCGAACCCCTTCTTCAGAAGACTCGTTGTCGTGGGAGTCGCTTGACCATGATCAGCGGCGAACAGTCATTGAACATTGCCGCCTGGCATACCTCTCCGAACAGACCGTGAACTGGTGCCCAAAACTGGGGACGGTGCTTGCCAACGAGGAGGTGATCGACGGTAAAAGTGAACGAGGCGGATACCCGGTGCACCGACGGCCACTCCGACAGTGGATGTACCGCATCACCGCCTACGCGGAAAGATTGCTGCATGACCTGGACATGCTCGACTGGCCTCAGTCCACAAAGCGACAGCAAACCGAATGGATCGGGCGAAGCGAAGGAGCGGAACTGCACTTTCATCTCGACGATGCAAGCGGTGAAAGCCTGGAGATCTACACCACCCGACCTGACACGATCTTCGGTGCCACATTCATGGTGATTGCACCGGAGCATCCGCTTGTTGAGCGACTCCTCACATCGCCACCCTCTGGGTGTGATGCGGACGCGATCCGGGCGTACGTCGAAATGGCGAAGGACCGCTCCGATCTTGAACGGCGGTCAGGCACTGCCGGCAAATCAGGCGTGTGCACCGGCATCCATGCGATCAATCCACTGAACGATGCACGCGTGCCCATTTGGATTTCTGATTACGTACTCATGGAATATGGCCATGGCGCAATCATGGCCGTACCTGGCCATGATGACCGAGATCACGAGTTCGCATCGCTCTATGACCTGCCCATCATTGAAGTGGTCAGAGGCCCCGATGGACACGGCGAACAATGCTACGCCGGCGAGGGCACCAGCATGAACTCTGCCAGCAGCACACTCGACATAGAAGGGCTGTCGACTTCAGAGGCGAAGGCGGCAGTCATTACGTGGCTTGAACAACATGGATGTGGAAGAGGAAAGGTGAACTTCCGCTTGCGCGACTGGCTGTTCTCTCGACAACGCTACTGGGGCGAACCATTCCCCATCGTGTTCGATCCCAACGGCCATCATTACGGACTCGGCGATGAAGCGCTCCCGCTCGAACTTCCGCCGCTTGCCGATTACGCCCCGGTTGAATCCGATGTCCCCACGCCCCTGCTGGGCAAGGCGACGGAATGGCTGCATACCACCGCAGCCCAAGCTGGAATCTCTGAAGATCAGTTGTCTGGCGACACGCCCGTAATACGAGAAGCCAACACCATGCCGGGGTGGGCTGGTTCGTGCTGGTACTACCTTCGATATTGCGACCCTCAGAATGCCGATCGCTTTGTTTCCGAAGAAGCCGAACGATATTGGCTGAGTCCACCGTCGCCCGGCGAACCTGGGGGAGTGGATCTCTACATCGGGGGGGCCGAGCATGCCGTGCTGCATCTGCTGTATTCGAGATTCTGGCACAAACTGTTGTTTGATCACGGCCTGGTCTCCTCACCAGAACCATTCGCCAAACTCTTCCACCAAGGCATCCTAACTTCGTTCGCGTACCAGCGTGAGGACACATCGCTCGTTCCCATCGATGAAGTCGAGGAAAATAAGGATGGTGGTTTCACGGAAATCGCGACGGGACATTCCGTAGATCAGGTGACGGCAAAGATGAGCAAGTCACTGAAGAATGTCGTCAATCCAGATGATGTGATCGCGGAGTACGGCGCTGATACATGTCGGCTCTACTTGATGTATCTGGGGCCCGCCGAGGCCAGCAAGCCATGGAACCCTCGTGACATCGTCGGCGTGTACCGTTACCTCCAGCGGACTTGGAGGCTCGCCATCAACGAAGACACCGGCGAACTTCAGCTTGCCTCCGATACGGATGATCAGGTTGAGCGTGCACTCCATCGCACAATTGCCAAGGTGAGCGAAGACACAGAACGTCTTGGCTTCAATACCGCCATTGCTTCTCTTATCGAGTTCACAAACACGGCGACCAGTCAAGGGGGGGTCACCGCTGAACAACTTGACCGCCTCGTGCGTTTGCTTGCACCCTTCGCCCCCCATATGGCTGAGGAACTCTGGAGTCGACTTGGCCACGAAACAACCATTGCAGATGCTGAATGGCCTGAACACGATGTGGACATGCTGCAAGAAGACACCATCGAGCTCCCCGTTCAAATCCAGGGGAAGATCAGAAGCCGAATCTTCATGGCGCCTGGAACAGATGAAGCAACCGTGCGGGCAGCCGCGCTTGCAGACGAGCGAATCAAGGAACTGCTGGGCGAAGCCGAAGTCCGCAAGGTGATCGTCGTTCCGGATCGAATCGTCAACATCATTCCTGGATGACCGATGTCACACGCACTCGACATTCTGGATGGTGTTCCGGGACCAACCCCGTGGCGATTCACGCCGCCGGCCCCGACCGTACTCATCAT
>JAQWRC010000057.1 GCA_029243925.1 Phycisphaerales bacterium | reverse complement strand
AAGTCGATGACATTGGTGAAGAAGGCCAGATCAGAAAGTCGACGGCCATCAAGGCACCCCCATCGGATGCCCCGCCCCCCGTCATCGTGACACAGCCTGCCGCCGCCGAGGCGATGGCTGATTCCGCCTCACCCCAGGCTCAACTCACTGGCGAATGAGCTGGCGATTGAACCAAGTTCCCCCAGCGCTTCGGATGGAACCCCGTCCGCCGGGAATGGGTTGGTCGTATTGAATACATGGTTGGAGCCTTCAATGTGATGGACCTCACATTGACTGGTCGTTGCATTGGCGATTGAGGTGGCAGCCTGCACATCGACGGCATCATCTGCCGTTCCATGGACAATGCAGGTCGGCAGTTTGATTCGACTCACCTGCAGCAACAGATCATGCGCAGGCGGATCGGCACGTTGTTCTTCAAGAAACGCTCGTCCAACTCGCAGCACCTGCGAGGTCCGACTCGACGGAGACGGGATCGTGCCTTCAACGCACAATGTCGACTGCACGTCATCCGCCATTGACAGACAGGTGTCGGGCGAGGCCAACGTCATGATGCCACGCAACGCATCAAGTTCGTCCGATCCTGCGTGACGCCCCGCCGCCAATAGACTCGCCACCCCCCCACGGGAATGGCCCATCAGCACCATGGGGCCACCGCGGCCGGGGAGACTTCCGGCACGTGCTTCTTTGAGCACACTCAACAGATCCTCGACTTGCCTGTTCCAGGTGTCCTGCTCAAACGCGACGACATCGAAATCCCCGTGCCCATGGTCCATGCCGCTGCAACTGAAGTTGAACCGATGAGCGGCAAAGCCCGCATTGGCCATGGCTTGGGCCAACCAGGGGAAGAACCCATACTCCTTGTAGCCCTTGAATCCGTGCGCAATGATCACTTGGCCCCGTTCGGGGCCTGTCGTGGGTTCATGGGTGGTCCCAACGATGACGCGACCTTCCACCGAGGGGATAGACCAGTTGATCACAAGGCTCTCCTTTCTGCCAAAGATACGCCATCTTGACGCAATGAGGCAGTGCGTCGAGGATGTGCATTCATGGAGCCCTCCCCCCTCACTCTCGATGTGCTCATCCTCGGCGGAGGCGCTGCAGGACTGTGGATGCTTGATGAACTTCATCAAGCGGGATATCGCACGCTGCTGCTTGAAACTGAGAGCCTTGGGCTTGGGCAGACGATCGCTTCCCAGGGGATCATTCATGGGGGGCTGAAGTATGCCTTGCGTGGCCGCCCCTCCCGAGCTTCACGAACCATTCGAGACATGCCACTTCGATGGCGTCGGGCCCTCGGCGGGGAGCAACACCCGAATCTCGCCGGCACACAACTTCGCAGTGACTATTGCTGCCTCTGGGCGCTGCCCGGTCTCAGGTCCCGCCTAGGCCTTCTTGGGGCCCGCCTGGGCCTGCGTGTCAAACCAGTGCCGATGCCAGCAGATGCTCGACCAATCCCACTCAGAAGCTGGAGTGGGCCCGTACAGCGGCTCGACGAGCAAGTCATTGAGCCCCAGAGCATGTTGACCATCCTTGGGAACCAGCATCGGGATCGATGCCTGAAGATCGACTTCCAAAGTGGTTTCGAGTTCGACCTCGACAGTGAGGGGCACCTGCAGCGAGTTCGCTTGCTGAATCCAGAAACGAGTGAGCCCCTCGATCTGATCCCACGTCATGTCGTGCTGGCCGCTGGTGGAGGAAATGGGCCACTCAGGGACATGTTGAAGCTGAGCACCCCCAGCATGCAGACCAGACCATTGCACATGGTGGTCGCCCGCGGGGATCTCCCCAGACTCAATGGCCACTGCATCCACGAAGGGAAACCTTGGCTGACGATCACGTCAACCGTCGATTGCGCCGACCGTACTGTCTGGCAAATTGGAGGGGCACTCGCTGAAGATTGCGTCGGCATGACCCGCTCAGAGACGATTCAACGCGCCCGCCGAGACGTGCTTCGTGCGCTGCCGGCACTCAATCTGGACGGCATCCAGTTTGGTACGTACGTGGCGAATCGCGCAGAAGCATCCTCCCAAGGACGACGTCCGGACGGCCCAACACTCTTCCAGGAAGGCAACATCATGACCGCCTGGCCGACAAAACTGGCTTTGGTGCCGATGCTCTCAGATTCGGTGCTTGATCTGCTGCCGCCGGCAGCACGCAATGATGCACCCCAGATTGACCTGCACGAATGGCCGCGACCCAGTGTTGCGCTGCCACCGTGGGAAAGGGAGCAGACGTGGAACGACGCCCACTCGGTCGCACCGGACTTGAGGTGACACCACTTGGATTCGGTGCGTTCAAGATTGGCCGCAACGAAGGAATCAAGTACCCGGAACCCTACCTGATCCCCTCGGATGACGAAGTGGCTCGACTGCTTGATGGGATCCTCGACCTGGGCATCAATCTCATTGACACTGCTCCTGCATACGGAACCAGCGAAGAGCGGATTGGTCAATGCCTGGCATCACGGCGTGACGAATATCTTCTCTCCAGCAAAGCAGGCGAGCAGTGGAAAGACGGACACTCATGCTACGACTTCAGTCCTGAAGCGATACGTCGTTCAGTGCAGGAAAGCCTGAGCAGACTTCAGACCGATCATCTTGACCTGCTGCTGCTGCACTCTGATGGATCCGATCTGCAACTGCAGCAGGATGGCGTCCTGCCAAACCTGCTCCGCTCGCTGCGTGATGCTGGCATGGCCCGGGCCATCGGCATGTCGGGGAAATCCAGTGACGGCATGCATGCAGCCCTTGAATGGGCGGACGTCGTCATGCTTGAATACAACATTGATGACACCACGATGGAGCCCGTCATCCGAGCGGCTGCTGATCAGGGGGTCGGCGTTCTGGTCAAGAAGGGGCTGGGCAGCGGACATCTGATGCGCAAGCCGCCCTTGCATTCCTGATGAACCAATCCCCCGTTGCCGAGGGCATCAGTTCAATCGTGATTGGAAGCCGATCACTGGAACGGATGCATTCCAATGCCAGCATGATGGCACACCTGCAGCAGGACTAGCGAGGAACGACCAGCACCATTCCGATGCGAAGTCGATCTGGATCACCACCGAGCATCGAACGATTTGCCTCAAAGACACGCGTCCAGTGCTTCTCATGGCCGTAATAGCGGTCTGCAATGGTCGACAGTGAGTCGCCATCAGTCACCGTATGCTGCTGCGATCCGGCCGGAACTGGCGCCGCCACACGTGGTGGCGTTGTCGTCTTTCTGGCTGAACGTGCAGGTATCGTGATCGTCTTGCCCACGCGAAGGTTGTTTTCATCCATGCCGGTGTTGGCGGCGACGATCAAATACCAGTCACGGTGTGAACCGAGATAGCGCTCTGCAATCTCACTCAGCGTATCGCCCGGCTGCACTTTATGGGTGCGGACTCCAGTTGATGGAGCCACCGTTCGCGTATGCGATGTCACCGGCTTCGTCACGGGTGCTGTACGAATGGCAGGCGATTGCAACTCGGCTGGCCGGGTACGAGCAACGCGATTCCCCACTGTGGACTCGCCCATGACGATTTCATTCGCAGGTGCAATGGATTCCGGTCCGGCAGCCACCAGGGTTGAGTGGGTCGACTTTGGAGGTCGAGGCTCAAGGACGGCAGTCGCCACGGAGGGCGATGGAGTTGATCGCCGAGTGGCCGGAACGGGCGTCGGCAGCGGCCTTGCTGCGGGCTGCTCACTGACGACTGCAGCATCAGGAATTGCAGCATCAGCGGCCGTAGGAGGCGTACCCCCGTAGTACCAGATCAAAAGACCGATGAAACCAAACGAAACAAGAAGAACGACCTTGCTGCCAACCGACATGAGTGCCTCCGAAACAGGAAATTGGATGTACGTCGCCCCTCACCATTGACATCGGATATCCACTCCTAAGAACTTCCAAAATCATTGCGACAGCTTTCACTGCATTGCAGCAGCGATGTGGCGGTCACAAGGATGGACAGCTCAGCTCAAGCGGGGTGGCGGTCAGTGGAGAGCACGCCCTCATCAGACAGCGCATCTGCGTCTGATTCATCATCGGTCGGCGGAGACACGTTCCCCCGGCGGTAGACCAGTGGCGAGGCAATGGCGACCGAAGAGTAGGTCCCGACGACAACACCGATCAGCAGCGCGAAGGCGAATGCCCGAATACCAGTGCCACCGGTGACGTAGATGATCAGGACCGCAATCGCCGTGGTTACAGACGTCAGTACGGTCCGGCTGAAGGCCTGGTTGATCGAGGTATTGACCACTTCACGGGTTGGCAGTGCACGCTTGCCGCGATTCTCTCGAATGCGATCAAGGATGACGATCGTATCGTTCAGCGAGTACCCAATGACGGTCAGCAAGGCCGCAACGACCCCCGTATCAATGAGGAACTCGTCAATCAGCAGGTTTTTCCAGACGAACTCGTTGCCGGCGATGAAGCCAGACAGGGCCAGGAAACCAAGCACGATGATCACATCGTGGCACAACGCGACGATGGCACCCAACGAGTAGTAGAACGAACCGAACCGAATCCAGATGTAGCAGAGGATTCCTGCAAGCGAGAGGATGATTGCGCCGATCGCATTCGCAGAC
Source organism: Phycisphaerales bacterium (assembly GCA_029243925.1). GTDB lineage: Bacteria > Planctomycetota > Phycisphaerae > Phycisphaerales > SM1A02 > SP202. The sequence goes on along the minus strand of JAQWRC010000057.1, from coordinate 3,349 downwards.
CGGGTCTGTGCTACGGAGGGAGCAAACGAACTGACCTGCTCGAAACTGCTGCGCTTGGTCATCGCCGCACGGATGAGATCCCATTCCCGAGATGCCAAACGTTGATCAACGAGTGCGGACTCCGAACGAAGATAGTTCAAGTCAGGATCACTGACGACGACGGCGACTGAATGCCATGCCTCGTCCGATGACGCTGCAGCTTCGAGACCATAGACGACAACCTCACGACCAACGGTATCAGAGGCGAAGTCAGGATCCTGCCGCATCTGATCGATGCGTTGCTGCACATCCTCGACGGTGATGGCCGGCTCGATATCCTCAAGCAGAACAAGAACGCCCCCACGATGGGCGCTCAGATCGGCCGGGAAGCCGTCTCGCTCGAGCACGTCACCAAGAGTACGCATTTCAATAGGCCGTGTGTACTGCGCGTAGGAGTCGGAACCTGCACCCGTGAACCGTCGTGGCTCGGACACAGCCAGTTGGTCACCGAACTCCGCCAACAGTGCTGCTTCGACAATTCCCTGGATTCCCTGATCAACCCCAAGTCCGGTCGGATTGGCGACTTTGACCTGGAACGCATCCGCAACCGTATTGCCGTCGGCATCCAATCCCGTATTGCCCACGGTCAGGATTTTGGCGTTTCGAAGCTCACGGAGCACCCGCTCATCCAGAGCATCACCCTCGCCGGCCCCATCTGAGATCCCACGGACTCGTTGCAGAACGGAATCCGGACCACTGTGCCGAAGCATCAGGTTTGAATCTTCACCGACGGGGGTGGTTCGCATCGTGACCGCGACTCCACCACGGAACTCCGTATCGAAGATATCTGCGCCACGAACGAAGAACAACGCGATCGACCCGCTGATGAGCAGGAATGACATCGTCCAGAAGAAGCCTCGCAACCCGATCCAATCGATATTCGGTCGAAGCAAACGGCCGAACATCGGCACCATGGTCGCCAGCATCGGCATGGAGCGGACCTTGCACACATGAGCGTAGATGTCGAAGATAAACCGCGTCACGAACAGCGCCGTAAACAGTGTGGCGAGAATGCCTATGGTGAGCGTCAGTGCGAATCCCTTCACTTCCGTCGTGGGCTGCATCAGCAGCAGCACGGCACAGACGATCAGGTTCGTCAGGTTCGCATCAAGAATAGTCGCGTAGACACGGCCATATCCTTCACGGATGGCTTCGCGAAGATCCTTGGCCCCACCCTCGATTTCTTCTCGAATTCGTTCGTAGATCAGCACGTTGGCGTCGACGGCCATGCCCATGGTGAGCACAACACCAGCCAACCCAGGCAGAGTGAATGTCCCGTGCAGCATCGCCATGACGCCGAAGATGATGATGCCGTTGCACAGCAGCGCTAGGTCGGCAACCATGCCGGCGAAGAAATACCAGACGAGCATGAAGACCGCGACGACGAGAATGGCCCAGAGAAAGGCGTCGAATCCGCGATCCAGATTGTCGGCACCTAGCGATGGACCAAGGACATTGACCGCAATGGGTTCATTGGAGAGCCTTGCCTCCAATGCGCCAGACGCGAGCACGCGGATCAGATAATCGATGTCACCATCCGAGAAACTGCCCGTGATCTGTCCATTGTTGGAGATGTGGCTCTGCAACGTAGGAGCTGTATAGACCTTGCCATCGAGCACGATGGCCATTGGGGATCCCACATGTGGCCGCGTGAGCTTGGACATGCCCTGACCGCCAGCCTGGTCGAGCCGGAAGCCGACCGCTGGCCGTCCAAATCCGTCTGCAGAACGGCTGGTGGACTCAATGGTCCAATCCGCCGACCCATCATGAGTCAGGCTCTTGGGAGAACTCGTATACAGCATCAGGTAGACGATGCCATCCGCTTCAGCGGCAACCAGGCCTCTGCCAGCAAGGAATGCCTGCGGGCCGGCTTCGAGTATTGCCAGTTGCTCAGGCGTACTCGCCCACTGCTTGAGATCATGAATCGGGAACCAACGCGCCTGCATTGAGTCGGTATTTTCAGGCCCAACTTCGACAAGCTGCGCCCGCAGATCATCGACGTTCACGCCTTCGGCCTTGCCCTCTTCAACCGCGATGCGGAATTCGATGACACCCGCACCCTGCAGCAATCGCATGAGGTCAGCCGGGTCGTCAAGGCCAGTTCGTTTTACTTGATAGGCATCAAAGGACGCCGTGGTCTCGTCGAGCACATCCGTAAGATGCGGATATTCATCGATGATCAACTGCAACGTCGCCTCGCGTGCGGAGGGTTTGCGCTGCGGAGTGCCAGTTTCATCCAGCACTGCGTCGCCCTCAGCATCGAGGATCACATCACCAATATTGGAAAGTTCAAGCGCTCGAACAACACGGCTTCGATCCAGGCTCAAGGCCAGCGTCTCGTCCAGCAACTCCTCAAACTCGATCTGGGCATCCGCCAGTTCCAATTGCATTGCACGGATCTGGGTGGCTTCACCACCAGTGCTTTCAGCCGTCTGCAGACGAACCTGTACTTCCACCTGTGCATTCCATGCGTCCTGAAGATCGACGATGAGGCGGCCACGGTCGCTGGCCGTATTGCCACCGAATCGTGCCACAGCATCGCGCTGCTCCAAGGCGGCCTGAAGTTCTGCCTGATTGATCTCCGCTTCGGCAATGAAGGTTTCCAGAGACTGCTCATATGCCGCAGCAAGCTTCTTGACCTCTTCGTTGGGCAGCGGCATCACGATTTCGATGCGATCGGCCCCCAATGGGGTCATTGAAATATCAAGGACGCCCTGAGGATTCACACGATCATTCAGGACACGAATCGTCTGTTCCAGAATCTGGGACCGATCCGCGCTGTCCGGCATGCGAACCGAGTAGATCAGACTCACGCCACCGCTGAGGTCACGACCAAGTCGGATCTTCTCTTCCGGAGGCATGGCTGCAAGCAGACAGCTCCCGATGAGGCCAATGATGAGGATGAGCTTCCAAAGGAGATTCTTCATGGTGCGTGTCACGTTACTGTGAGAAAGGTTGACTCACTCGCCGGAATCGGCTTCCTGCTTCTCAAGAACCTGCTGAACAGCTGCCAGAGAGAAGGTCATTCGAATCTTCGATCCTGAATCGACCTGAACGACAACGGTATCGGGTTTTACTTCAACAACGGATCCAATGATGCCGCCGATTGTTTGAACGGTGTCGTTTTTACTCAGTGCACTGAGCATGGCGGCACGCTTCTTCTTTTCCTTACGCCCACCAAACATGGAAAAGAGAATGATGCCCCCGAAGACAACAAGCAAGAGGAGCATCGGCTCAAAGCCAAGTCCTCCAGAGACCTCTTCGCCCACTACGACATCCGATGACCCAGAAGCCACGGAAACCGTTCCTG